>NZ_JABKCA010000045.1 GCF_013166655.1 Lentimicrobium sp. L6 | reverse complement strand
TCTAATGAAGGCACTTGGACTGATACTTTTATCGTAACCATTTATCCTGATAATGAAACTCCTTTACCGAATTTAGTGTACCAATCTCATTATTATGTTCAAGCAGGTGAAGACGATGATGACCTCCCAGAAGGTGGCGAATCCATCAGAATGCCTATAGAAATATTAAATTCTGGTGTTGCTAAAGCCAATGGTGTATCTGCTACTATTTCTACCACAGACCCATCTATTACAATTACAGATGATTTCGAATACTATCCTCCAATAAGCCCTAGTAACGATAAGTGGTCTGACTATAATTTCAACTTCGATATTGCACCTGGTATCACTCAAGCGCGCTTTGTAGAGTTTGCTATTGAAATGAATTCAGATGAAGGAACATGGATAGACTTCTTCTCTCTTGAAATTTTCCCTGACAACAGTTTACTTATGCCAGAACTTGTTTATTTTGATCATGAAATAGATGATACTGATTCTGATGAAAGTGATGGAGATGGTATTCCTGAATCTGGAGAATCTGTACAGCTACCAGTGAGAATTTACAACGAAGGCAACGGAATGGCCAATAATGTTTCTGCAGTACTTTCTTGTGATGATCCACATATTCAATTAGTGGACATTAACGAAAATTATGGAGATATTGATGCACTAGAGACCGAATGGAGTAATTATTCATATGATTTTGTAATATCGCCTAATTGTCCAGCGAAAGATGTCATGTTTACCTTGGAAATTACTTCCGATGAAGGAAGCTGGACTAGTTATTTTGCAATATCAATTTCAGAACCTGACAGTAAAGATATGACTTACCCTAATCCTAGTAATGGAACATTCAAAGTTCTATCTACAACACTTGATGGTAGCTATAAATATCAATTATTAGATATTTCTGGTAATGAAATACATAATGGGGAAGTATTTATTGCCAATCATCATGAACCGGTTATGAAATTTGATGGTTTGGTAACAGGAATATATTTCTTGAAGCTAGATAATGGTACTGAAATAAGAATGCAAAAAATTATTATTCAATAATTTTTAATAAACAATATGAAGCGAGCTTTATTCATTTAAAGCTCGCTTTTTTTTGAATAGTGCTCTGTAAAATTGTTTCTAATGTCTTTCTTTTATCTCTAAACTAATCAAAGGAACCAATGTTTTGAGCATAGTGAGCTGATTAGCAGCCATTAAAAAAAACTCAGAACTTGTGCACTGAAAGACAAAATTAAGGGCAAAATCTGATTATTTAATTTTACTATTCCTAATGTAAAATTTCGGAGTGGAAGTCCTTTAAATTCCTGATGACAATCTTTATCTTTTAGCTAATCAATAATTGAAATTAGATATTAATTTGTTACTTAGTAGCTAATCTAAAAACACATACTTCATCCAATTCCTTTTTTTAATAGGGAAGCGGTAACCAACAAAGATTTTAAGATATGTATAAGAAGTAGTTGCGTACCTATCAGCGAAGAGGTCACTGGCATAAATATCGGCTACAGCGAACACTCCTCCATAAAAACGTTTTCCATTATACCCTGCTGTTATTCTAGTATAAATAGAGCCTCCTAGACTATTGGAAAAGCGAACCTCATTCTCATTATGTAAAAGTATATCTCCATAACTATACAGTAAGCCAGGAATTAATGCAGCATGGATATAGTATTTCTTCTTAATACTAAAAGTATACATATAGCCAGCATTCAACCCTATTTTTAGATATTCAGCTTTTTTAAAATTGAGATAGGAATTTTGTAAACTATCTATTTTAATGATGGGTGTTGGAGAGTATATTCCCTCCATGGTGGCCAAAATACCAATGACAGGAGAGCCAGCACTTTTTAATTGCTGTTCTATTGGGCGCAGTGCCGCTTTATTGGAATATTTTTTATGATTAAATGTGTAATATACGCTTAGGTTTAATGTCCTGTTTCTTAAATTCTTAAGGTATGGATAGTATTCTTCATTTAAGAACCAGTCGGGATATAATCCTTCTACATTCTGGTGAGTAAATCCTTTTGTCCCTCTGTAATAAGCATTGGCACGAAGCTTTCTACCGGAGATACCTAGCTTAATAGCAAATGTTTCAGAATCACCTTTGTCTTTGTTATTTAGCTCAAGTCCGGGGATGGCATAAGTTATTTCCAATGCCAGCCATTCGTAATCAAAACCTAATCCAAAGCGCAAAGGTGTATTTGAAACAAAACGATAACGATAATCTGTTTTGGTGTTTACTAAATCGATTCCCGTTTGCTGACTTACAGCAATTGGAGCTAAATGAATATGATCACTTCTGCTTTCAATATAATTAGTGTCATATTTTAATGGTTTTAACTTGAAATTAGTGTCTATTTCAATAGCCCATGAACTCCATGACAGGAATACAAGAAGAATAAAATATATATGTTTATTTAGCGGATGCATTATTTGGTAAAACTAGATATAAGTCTTTTTATTATCGATAGAAGAAAAATAGTTTTATAAACATATTTCACTTGAAAATAATGAGAAATAAAAAGTGCTTTTCACTAACTTTTGTGTTCTGTTGAGGGAGTGATACTCTGTTCTTATAGAGTAGGAAGGCTTGTTTAGCTCGTTTTGTATTGCCAATTTTTATCCTATACAAATTTACTCAAAGTTTCTAAAAGCTGTTCTTGTTTAAAAGGTTTGCTAATGAAATCATTCATGCCGGCATCCATGCTTCTGTCCATATCTGCTTTCATGGCATTAGCAGTCATACTGATGATTGGAATGGCTTTCAGACCTTTCTCATTCTCATATTCTCTAATGATTCGAGTGGCTTCTAGTCCATCCATCTCTGGCATTTGCATATCCATTAGGATGATGTGATACTTGTTTTGCTCAAATTTCTGAACCGCTTGTAAGCCATTTTCGGCTATTTCCACGTGGTGTCCTAATTTCTGAAGTACAGTGATGGCAACTTTCTGATTAATTAAATTATCCTCCGCCAATAAGATTTTTAGAGGAGGAATTTTATATTTATCCTGACTAGTATTTTTTTCTTTTTGCTCTACCAATTCCTCGCTAAATAATACATGCATTAATGTCCTCTTGAGTTGCTCGAGTTTAATGGGCTTATAGAGATAAGCCTGAAATCCTGCTATCTGGAATTCCTTTTTCAAGCTAAGTTGTGTCATAGATGATAAGAGTACCATCACTGCATTTTTAGTTTTTGGACTCTTTCTTACCATTTTTGCAAATCCAAAACCATCTATATCTGGCATCATATAGTCTGAAAGTACAAAATCGTAGGGTTGATGGTTATCATAAGACTCCTCTAAAAGTTTAAAGGCTTCATAGGCAGAATATGCGGAGTCGCTCTTGCATCCCCAGAAACCTAGATACTTCTCTAAGATTTTTACGTTGGTGACATTATCATCTAGAATAAGTGCTTTTAAACCGGCCAGTTCTATTTCTGGTTCTTGATAGGTCTTATTCATGTCCATTTTCAACTTAGCGGTAAAGCTAAAGGTAGAACCTTCTCCTACTTCACTTTCAACTGACACATCGCCTTTCATTTGATTTGCGAGTCTTTTTGCAATAATCAATCCAAGGCCAGTCCCTCCAAACTTTCGTGTGGTAGAGGCGTCTACCTGGCTAAATGGTTTGAATAGTTTATTCATTCCTTCCTTTGAAATACCAACACCTGTATCTTGGATTTTAAAGAGGATTTCCACTTCATCATAAATCACTTCTGTGACCTCTGCAGAAATTAATACTTCGCCACCTTCTGGTGTAAATTTAATGGCATTATTGGCAAAGTTGATCATGATTTGTTTTAAACGAACGGGATCCCCTAATAATTGATGTTTCACATCTATTTTGGTATAAGTGATGAGCTCTATCTTTTTATGGTCTGCTTTAAACACCAATAAATCGGCAATTTCACTGACTACCTCATCGATATTAATTGGGGTTTGTTCTAATTCAATTTTCCCGGCTTCTATTTTCGAGAAATCTAGAATATCATTAATGATACTTAATAGATTATTAGCTGAAGTATTAATAACATCTAAATATTCAACCTGCTCCTTGTCGAGTGTAGTTTGCTTTAATATTTCTGTCATTCCCATAATACCATTCATGGGTGTTCTGATTTCATGACTCATATTGGCCAGAAAAGCACTTTTAGTTTTATTGGCTAAAATGGCTTTCTCTTTGGCCTCTACCAACTCATTCATCAGTTTCTTACGTTCAGTTATATCGGTAATAAAAGTAAGTATTTTAGGTTTGCCATCCTCTCCGGTTAATAAGGAGGTATCTGCTAAAACATATTTGTCTTCTTTATCTTTTGATATTAATTGCCAATCTCTTCTGATGTCATTTTTTCCTCTATATAAATCGTAATAATCCTGTTGGATTTGTTCCAGATCACTTTTATGGAAAATGCCCCATATATTTTGACCTTTGAGATCGAATAAAGAACAATTCATGAGCTCACAAAAGGCAGGGTTTACATATTCAAATACAGCATTTTCATCTGAGACTGACATTCCAATAGGAGTATTCTCAATAATATTACGAATTCGCTTTTCACTCTCTTTTAGTTTGCCAGCTGAAGTTTTGTATAACTTTTCAATGGTTTTCCATTGTTTCATGGCTTGCTTGAGAAAAGCGTTTTCTTTTTCAAGGCTTTTTATTCTCTTTTGAAATTCGTCGGCTGTTTCCATAATTCTAATGACTGAGTTCGGGATATACAATATCTAATCCACATTTTAAATCTTCTAAATATTTAATGGCATCAATTACGTATTCTTTTGGGATAATACTTCCATGTTGTGGTAAAATGCAATTTATTTTTTGGTCTTGAATTTTCAAGGCAAAGCCTTTTGCTGCTACATTAGAGGCCATATAATCCAAATGGAATAAATCTAATTTCATTTGATGGTCTTCAAAATCATCAACTACCAGATTCCAATTGATATCTAGAGCCGCCCAAATATCACCACTCAACAAAAAATGGCTCTCTCGGTCTAAGGTGGTAAAGGCACCAGGGAAATGTAAAAATGGAGCCTCAATAAACTCTAAAATTCTACCATTTGAAAATTGATATTTGAAATCATTATCTTCACCAATACTATAGAATTGGTAATCTTCAACCCCATAATGAGGTATTAAAACTTGAGTGCGGTCGGAGGTGATTATTTTTAGTTCTGGTATTAGAGTTAGCCAGTCAACCATGGAGCCAGCCACATCAGGATCTTGATGACATAATACAATACCTTTGAGCTGTTCTAAAGGAATAACTTCTTCTACTCTTTTTCTCACAAAATCAAAATAGGCTCTGCTCCCAGGATCGAATAGAATAGCTTCTTCACCGCTTACTATGAGATAGGTGTTACATCTAAATGCTGTATCCTCTGGTATTCCAAGCCAATAGATAGCGTGTTGGGCATCATTAATAAAGACAGGGCAAGGTTTGCCGGTCAGCTGGTCGATAGGGATATTTAATTCGCCTAAATTAATCTGGTTTTCCATAGTTTTAAAAGATTGTTCACTACCAAATATAAGAAAAAATAGGTAATAATACAATCGGAAAATATAATAAACTATGGTATTTTATAGAAAGATAGAGGAGCTTTAAAAATTAGCCTAGTGTTTAAGGGTTTGATAATTAGGTGTTTAATTCTAGACAAACGGCTTTGGATACTATTTGCAGAGACGGAAACGAGTAGTAAAAGTAAAACAAGAACCCACTCCTTTTTCGCTTTTTAACTCGATATCACCACCCATAATTTGGCTTAATCTTTTCGAAATGCTCAAGCCTAGGCCACTGCCACCAAACCTTCTAGTGATAGTTTGGTTGCTTTGTGAGAATGGTTTAAAAATGTCTTTTTGCTCTTCCTCATTCATTCCAATTCCGTTATCGCAAACCTGAGTGCTTATGAATAAATGGTTTTCGCTTTTATTCTCAATGATGACATTAAGTTTAACCTCACCGCCTTTGGTGAACTTGTTAGCATTCCCAACTAAATTATATAGAATTTGCTTATAGCGTGTAATATCCCCAGATAATTGCACTGGGATATTATCGTCAATATTTAAAAAGAAACTATTTTTATTTCCTGTATTCTGAAGTTCGAAAGACTTGATCATTAGTTCCAGCTCTTTCTTCAGATTAAAATGAGAGCGGTCAAGTTCTATCTGGCCCATTTCTATTTTTGAATAATCAACTAAGTCATTCAGCAAACGGGACATGTGATCGGTGGAGGAACTTAGTATATTCAGGTAGGTTAATAGTTCAGGATCTTTAATATCGTCACGCATTAAGTCTGCAATACTAGCTATGACGCCAAGCGGATTTCGTATTTCATGACTTACCGTTCCAACAGCAAGGATCTTATCTTCTAGGGCTTTTAAGGATTTAGTCTTCTCTATTTCCAGATCTCGTCGAGATTGTTCAATCTCTAAAAATATAAGGACTTTAGATTGAAGGATTTCCATATTAAGTGGTTTTGTCATATAGTCTACACCACCCTTCCTGTATCCTTTGAAAATACTGAACTCATCAAAGTATACCCCACTGATAAAGATGATTGGGGTTTTGCTATTTCGATAACCACTTTGTATTATTTCTGCCAACTGAAAACCATCCATTTCAGGCATTTGCACATCAAAAATCAATAGTGCATAATTTTTACTATTAATCCAGTAAATGGCTTCTTTTGCTTTGGTTGTGATATCAATATCAGCTCCTAGATGTTTGAGTGCTTCAGCAGTTACTAAAAGGTTTTGCTTGTCATCATCAACTATTAATACACGTGGTCTTTCGCTGAGTTCCATTGGGTTTATTTTGAGGCTTGAAGGGGGAAACCTTTAAAAAGTTTTTCCATAACTACATTTATGGCCTCACCGTCACCTTTTTTATGAGACTTTAAAGTCTTTTTAGCAATACCTTGCCAAGCCAATTGTTTTTTCTTCACATCCAAAAGGTCAACTATTAATGTTCCTTCTTCATAATCGTAACTATGCATGGTTCCAACAACAGAAACTCCACCTGGGCTATTATATCCCCAAGGGCCATAATAATATCCTACAGTTGGGCCACCAGAAGAGTAGAAGTCATTAAAAGTAGCAGTTCCAGTTTTTTCATCAATTATTAAAAATAGATTGACGACTAAATCTGTTTTTCCTTCACCTTTTACATAACCTATTTTTTCTAATTGAGCTGTGCAAGCAGCTCTAAATCTTTTTTTATCGCGCTCACTTAAAATCTCATCACTTTGTTTGTTCCATGGTACATAAGAAAATGTTTTGTATACGCTAAAATCAGCTTGCGGATCATAGTCAACGGTAGTTTTTACAGTATTACAAGAGGTGAGAGCCAATGCAAGTATGATAAGTAAAGGGAAAAGTTTATTCATAATGGATATTTTAAATCGTTTTATAATTTTAAAGATACTTGTTTATACAAAGAAAATCAAATATTTTCAATTAATATTAAAAAAAATGAAAAAGGAATATTAGGATAATTCGTGAAATTTGGTTCTAAATTTTGTCTTTAGATTCTTTCAAAACATTATAGAGAAACTCACGAGCTCTAAACAATTGGGCTTTAACTGTTCCTAATGGGAGCTCTAGTTCTTCAGCAATTTCTTCATAGGAATATTCTTTGAAATACCTGAGTTCAACAAGTGTTTTATAGTGCGGCTTCAACTTGTCTACTATTCCTCTCATCAACTGAATTTTTTGCTGTCTAATGAAAGCTTCCTCTGGGTCTAATCCTCCAGATTCAATATTTTGTGACATATCAGGCCCTTCCTCACTATTGGAGTATGGTTTGTCGATGCTTAGTGTGCGTTGCTTTTTCTTTCTAATAAAATCAATAGCATTATTGGTTGCTATTTTAAAAAGCCAGGTGCTAAAAGCATATTTGGGTGAATAGGATTTGATATTTTTAAATGCTTTTCCAAAGGCTTCAATGGTTAAATCTTCAGCATCGGTGGCATTATTAGTCATTTTTAGGAGCATGAAGTAAAGGCTATCCCTATAATTTTTCATCAATTCTGCATAAGCATCTTGATTACCTTTTAGGGCCTTTAAAACTAATTCGTAGTCTCGTTGAGCTTTATGAGTCAGCTTATTGTTTACTTCCATTTGTTTTTAGTGTAGATGGTGTTACTCATTACCAATAAACTATTGAGTAAAAAGATAAACAGTTCTAATATTGGCGAAGTTAAAAATAATTTCTTTTCGTTGAGCTTATTCATACTAGTTTTCTGAATCACCATGAAACTGATTAAACGAACAGCCAAAATGCCTAATACATAGTAAAATAGGAATCCAGTATACATCTGGAAAGCAAATAGAGAATAGAATAAGAGCAAGCTGAATGGGTATAAACTCAATACAAATTGATGTCTTTTTTTGTATAATTTACCCGCTGACAAATGTCTTTTCTTTTGTTTGATCCATTGACCAAAAGTCGTTTTAGGTACACTGTAGGTGAAGCTATCTGGATTAATACAAATTTTTACATTATTCTTTTTTGCAGTTTCGTTCACGAATAAATCATCGTCACCAGAAGCGACCCTATAATGTGAGATAAATCCATTATTCTTAAAAAAAAGGGATTTTGTATATGCCAAATTTCTACCTACACCCATATATGGCATCTTTGCTAAAGCAAAGGAAAGATATTGTAAGGCTGTGAAATAACTATAATATCTGATAAGTGAATTAAGAATTCCTTTTTTGGGTTGGTAAGGACCATATCCTAAAATGATTTGAGTTTGTTCATCAAATCCCATTTGCATATTCCTTATCCAGTCTTTGCTATTTACTTGACAGTCGGAATCGGTTAGAAGTAATATTTCATGTTTGGCCGATTTGATTCCAATAGAAAGTGGGAATTTCTTGCCAGGGTAAAAACTCACACTATGATTCATATTCACCACTTTCAAATGGTCATACTGATTATTCAATCTGTCTAGTAAGGCCATGGTTTCATCATCGGAGCGGTCATTTACCACTACTACTTCATATTCAGGATAGTCTTGTGTTAAAATACTGGGTAGATGTTTTTGTAGAAAGAAATAATCATCTCTAGCAGTAATAACCACCGAAACAGGTTTTTCAATTCGCTTATCTATGTTTGGTTTATAAAAAGCCAAACGCCCAAAAATGAACCAGATATAGATCATCTGTATCAAAAAGGCCAATGCAAAAACACCGAAAATAATAATGTTTATATCGTAGAAATTGATCATTTATGCTTTATTTACAAGAAACGAAAGTACAAAAGGCATGGACTGTATTTTTTCGGCCCTTGCTTATTTACTAAAGACCATTTGTTGATAAAAATGAATGCAAGACAGAACAGCTTTTTCTTGAATTCCTTAACAATTAATAACTTACAAAAATAGCAGACAATAAGGCATTTTCTATCTTTGCAAAAAACTAGAATAGCATGGATTTTCGGATTGATAAATTAGACGATAAAAGTAAAGCAAGAGCGGGTGAGATTACAACCGATCATGGAAAAATACAAACTCCTATCTTTATGCCTGTCGGTACTGCTGGTGCGGTAAAAGCAGTGCATATACGTGATGTAAAGGAAGATACCAATGCCCAAATCATATTAGGGAATACTTATCACCTTTATCTTCGTCCTGGTATGGAAATAATGGAAGCAGCCGGAGGATTGCATAAATTCAATGGTTGGGATAGACCAATATTGACAGATAGTGGTGGATATCAAGTTTATAGTTTAGCTGGTACTCGTAAGTTGACTGAGGAGGGTGTTCTTTTTCAATCTCATATAGATGGTTCAAGACACATGTTTACTCCGGAAAGAGTCATGGACATTGAAAGGAGTATTGGTGCCGATATCATGATGGCTTTTGATGAGTGTACACCTTATCCTTGCGATTATGATTATGCTAAGAATTCTATGGAAATGACACATCGTTGGTTGGACAGGTGTGTGAATCAATTCAAAAATACAGAAGGAAAGTATGGGCATAAACAAGCCTTATTCCCTATTGTGCAAGGAAGTACTTATAGTGATTTGAGGAAACGGTCGGCAGAGTATATTGCTAATGTAGGAGCCGAAGGAAATGCAATTGGTGGATTATCCGTTGGTGAGCCAGCTGAGATGATGTATGAAATGGCTGAAGAGGTTTGTGATATCTTACCAAAAGATAAGCCACGTTATTTAATGGGTGTAGGAACACCAGTGAATATTTTAGAGGGAATTGCTTTAGGAATAGATATGTTTGATTGTGTGATGCCTACTCGTAATGGAAGAAATGGAATGTTGTTTACCAGTGAAGGAATCATCAATATTAAAAATAAGAAATGGGAAAAAGATTTTAGCCCTATCGATCCAAATGGATTCTCTTTTGTAGACAGTATTTATTCCAAAGCCTATATCCGTCATCTATTTGTGGCCAAAGAAACTCTAGGTCCTATGGCTGCAAGTCTGCATAATCTTCGTTTTTATTTATGGTTGGTAGGCGAAGCTAGAAAGCATATCTTAGCAGGTGATTTTGCCTCATGGAAAAATATGATGGTTCCAAAATTACAGAATAGACTATAATATATGCTCAAAAAGATTGATAGATATATCATCAAGAAGTTTTTAGGAACTTTTTTCTATGCCATTACACTTTTGGCAGGGGTGATTATTGTTTTTGATTTATCGGAAAAGATTCAGGATTTGTTGGAGAATAAAGCTCCATTATATGAGATTATTTTCTCGTATTACTTAAATTTTCTCCCATACTTTATCAATCTTTTTAGTTACCTCTTTGTTTTTATCTCCGTTATCTTCTTTACTTCCAAATTGGCAACCAATACCGAAATTATTGCCATCCTCAGTAGTGGGGTTAGTTTTAGACGATTACTGAGACCCTATATGATTGCCGCTACTTTTTTAGCACTCATGTCTTTTGTGTTGGGTAATTTTGTAATTCCTCACACCAATGTTAAGATGCGAGAGTTTAAGCAGAAGTATATTTCTAACTTGAAGATGGATAGGGGACAAAATATTCATTTTCAGATTTCCCGGAATAACTTTGTTTATGTGGAGCGCTACGATGAAAGAACACTGTCTGCTATGAAATTTTCTTTGGAGCAATTTGATGATGACGGAAGCTTGATATATAAGCTCAATAGTGGAAAAGCTATTTATGATACAGTAAATAACAATTGGAAAATCAAGGACTTTTATATTAGAGAGATAGATGGCTTGAAGGAGGTGTTAACAAAAGGCTCCGAAATGGATACCACCTTGGCTTTGATACCCAAAGATTTGATACTGATTAAAGAGGATTATGAAGTGATGGACTTTTTTGAAATCAATAAGTTTATCAAAGATCAAAAGATGAAAGGCGCCGGAAATGTCATTCAATACGAAGTAGAACAGCAAAAGCGAACGGCTTATCCATTTGCAGCGCTTATTCTGACTTTAATTGGTGTTTCGCTATCATCTAGAAAAGTAAGAGGAGGAATGGGAATGCATTTAGGCTTAGGAATTGCCCTCACCTTTATCTATATCCTCTTTATGCAATTTGCTACTGTTTTTGCGGTTTATGGAGGATTATCTCCCATTTTGGCTGCTTGGATTCCCAATATAGTTTTCTCTTTTATTGCTTTCTATTTGGTTAGGAATGCTCCTAAATAGTGCTCGTCTATAAAGCCCAGCATCATCGTTGTTGCTCAAAATCCAAATCCTCAATTACACCAGTATTCTACGGTTTGAATTTTTCACACGCCTAGAACCGATTGAACGGAGCTCACGAACACAAAATATATTATACTATTTGTGAGTAATTTGAACTTTATAGTATATACATTCGACTTTATCGACAGACTCTAAATAGAGCGGAGTTGAACTGAAAAAGGAGCCCTTGTTTAAAAAGGCTCCTCCATATTTTCACATTTAGATATCAGTTTTAAGCATATTTTCTGCATACCATTTATCTTCTTTCTTCAATGGAGAAAGAAATGAAGTAGAATAGTTAATGAGGAAATTTATGATGCCGAAAAGGGCAACCATAAAGGCTATAAACATAGCAACAACTGCAATTATTAAAACTAAAACCATGGAAGAATTGAATTCTCCTTCATAATCTCGTTGCCATGATCCACCATTGATACTTACATATTCTTTTGCCGCAAAACCAGCAAATAATCCAGTTAATATTCCACCAACAACACCTAGTTTTAAAGTGCCGAAAGTTTTTAATCTTTTTTCTAATGCATAAAGAGGCGTTTTACTAGATAAATAATAGAAAACTAATCCTAAAAGGTGTAATAGGATAAAGAAGCTGAATATTAAGCTTATATCTATAATGCCTAATAAAACGACAATACCAATTGCACATCCTATGATCCACTTCGATCCGGTAAAAACACGTTTAGTTCTATCATTATAGACTTCTGTAAATTCAGTAACCCTGTTTTTTATATCTTCATCACTAGGATCTAATCTTTTATTAATATAGTCAAGACCCATCTTAGTATGAACAGCTTGTTTCCCACTGGTAATTGTGACGAATTCGTTACCTTCATCATCGGTAATATTGCTCATCTGAGCCTCTATCCCTTCTAATATTTCAACTGCTTTTTCGTTGCGTTGCTTCTCGTCCAGACCATCAACAAGCTCTATTTTATGGCTTTCAGTAGCAATAAAGATTTTTTCATTCATATTGGTATAAATCACTAGTGGAAGTAGAATGAAAACTCCCAGAAAATAGGCAAGAGCAATAACAAGTGAAAACCAGTCTGTAGTTTTTTCTCGTGCTTGTTCACTTTTGCTTTCTTTCACGGTGTTTTCAAGGTCTTCACTTACCTTTTCTATTTCATTTTGAGGATTTGTTACCATTGCAGCACTGCTTACAGTACTTAATAAACCCATTGCTCCAATTAAGAAACACAGAATTAAGGTTTTCAATTTCATAGTTTTTGATTTTTGATTAGCGATTGATTTTCTTTGATGGTTTTAAGAGTGAATGAGGCATTTATATACTATTGTGTTTAACGTGGTTTACAGAAATTTCCAATTCAATTTCGGAACCTAAACTACCGAACATTTTTGATTTGGATGTAAAAGAACCTCTATCCGTTATGTTTGATGCCATAACTGTGGCTTCTCCTATCATATTCCTATTGGTTTGCGTTTATAAGGACAAAAGTAAAAAAGTCTACTGTTTTAATATTTTCAAAAAATTCTGTAATATTCAGATTATCAATCTGTAGTAGATGAATAATATTGAAATAACATTTCTCATTTTATTTGAGTTGAATAGATGAATAATATCCAATGGATTTTTTTAATCAGGAAATATGACCTAAATAAAAAGGAGCCCTTTATTCAAGGACTCCTCTGTATTTTCTATTTAAGAATTGATATGCCTTAGCGTATTTGCTTCAAGCTTCAAGCTTCAAGCTTCCAACTTCGGTCTTCTTTAACTACCACTTCTTAATCTTATACCCATAAGTAGAGAAAAACAAGATAACCAAATAGCAAGGTATCATAACGAAATAGGCTGTTTGACTACCATATAAATCGCTCATCTTACCCCAGGCTAATGGTAGAATCGCTCCTCCAGAAATGGCCATAATCAACATGGCAGAACCTGTTTTAATATGCCTTCCTAATCCTTTAATAGCAAGAGGCCAAATGGCTGGCCATACCAAAGCATTGGCAAATCCTAATAGGGCAATAAAGAGTACCGAAACAAAACCATCGGTGAATAGAGCCACAGTTGTAAATACAATTCCTAAGACTGCGGATGCTTGTAAAGCTCTATGCTGAGAGATGTATTTTGGAATAAATAAAATCCCCAAAACATAACCCACTAGCATGGAAACCATGGTGTAGGTGGTGAACATTTTAGCAGATTCCATGGATATTCCCAGTGACTTACCATACTGAATGATGGTATCACCTGCAATAACTTCTGCCCCTACATAAAAGAATAAAGTAAATACGCCTAAAACTAAATATGGATAAGCAAATACACTTGATTTATCTTCTTGTGTAGAATCATTGATGTCATCATTTCCTTCTGAATCTACTTCTGGAAGATTAGAGAATTTCAAACCTAAACCAACTATAAAAAGTACTATAGCCATGACGATATATGGATTCACTACTCTTGCGGCTAAGCCATCTAAGAAAATCGATTTATCTTCTGCACTTAAATTGACCAAGTTTTTAATGGCTTCATCATCGCCTTGTTGAACTACGAAATAAGCCAATACTAGTGGAGCTATTGCTCCTGCAAGTTTGTTGGCTATTCCCATCATACTGATTCTTTTAGCGGCAGACTCAATAGGTCCGAGGATGGTAATGTATGGATTTACTGCTGTTTGTAAAATAGACATCCCAGTTCCAAGTATAAAAAGCCCAACAAGGAAGAAGGAGTATATACGAGTAGCAGCAGCAGGGATAAATACCAAAGCTCCAACAGCCATCACCCAAAGACCAATAGACATTCCGTTCTTAAAACCAGTTTTTTTAAGTATCCATGAAGCAGGTAAAGCCATCACCGTATAGCTAATGTAAAATGCAAATGCTACAAATAATGCCTGAAAATCAGTTAGCTCACAAGCTGTTTTTAAATATGGGATTAATATTCCATTAAGCCAGGTAATGAAACCCAAAATAAAAAATAAGGAACCTATAATAATTAATGGCCCTGTTTTGCTTTGTTGATTCATGATTTATTCGTTTTGATTAATGGATTGTGTTTGTATTAATCTGCTTTTAGTTTCTTGAATTTGATACGTTTTGGCCCTTCATCACCTAAACGCTTCTTACGGTTGGCTTCGTATTCAGAATAGGAACCTTCGAACCAATAGACTTGACTATCACCTTCAAAAGCTAAAATATGAGTAGCAACTCTATCTAGGAACCATCTATCGTGAGAGATGATGACCGCACAGCCTGCAAAACTTTCTAAACCTTCTTCAAGAGCTCTTAGTGTATTGACATCAATATCGTTGGTAGGCTCATCCAGCAGCAAAACATTGGCTTCTTGCTTTAGTGTTAAGGCTAAATGCATACGGTTTCTTTCTCCACCTGAAAGCACTCCTGCCTTCTTTTGCTGGTCGCCCCCACTAAAATTAAAACGAGAAACATAAGCTCTGGAGTTCATGGTACGATTTCCAAGTTGAATGTTTTCATTTCCTTCAGTAATCACTTCCCAAACTGTTTTCTCTGGGTCAATATCAGCATGAGCTTGATCCACATAACCTACTTTTACGGTGGGCCCAACAATAAAATCCCCTTTATCTGCGGTGTCCATTTCCATAATCAAACGGAATAAAGTGGTTTTACCAGCACCATTAGGACCAATAATTCCAACAATACCATTTGGAGGAAGCACAAAGTTTAAATCTTCATAAAGCAATTTCTCATCAAAGCCTTTAGAAACATTCACGGCTTCAATTACCTGAGATCCCAAACGAGGTCCATTAGGAATAAAAATTTCTAACTTCTCGTCAGTTTCTTTCACATCTTCACTCAATAAGGATTCGTACGCGTTCAAACGAGCTTTAGATTTGGCATGACGAGCTTTGGGAGCCATTTTTACCCATTCCAGCTCTCGCTCTAGAGTTTTTCTTCTTTTACTGGCTGTTTTTTCTTCTTGTGCTAATCTTTTCGATTTTTGATCTAGCCAGCTGCTATAATTTCCTTTCCAAGGAATTCCTTCGCCACGGTCGAGTTCTAAAATCCATCCTGCGGCGTTATCGAGGAAATATCTATCGTGAGTTACTGCGATTACCGTTCCTTTGTATTGCTGAAGGAATATCTCTAACCACTGAATAGATTCAGCATCCAAGTGGTTGGTAGGCTCATCGAGTAATAATACATCTGGTTCTTGTAATAGAAGGCGACAAAGGGCTACTCTACGTCTTTCTCCTCCACTTAAATGCGGAACTGGTGTTTCGCTTGGAGGACAGCGGAGTGCATCCATTGCACGTTCTAATTTGCTATCGAGTTCCCATGCATCCAAATGATCAAGTTTTTCTGTTAATTCGCCTTGAAGCTCAATTAACTTATTCATCTCGTCATCCGACATGGGCTCAGCAAACTTATTGTTCACTTCTTCGTATTCTTTCAATACGTTCACTACTTCCTGAACACCCTCCTCTACGATTTCTTTTACCGTTTTGGTTTCATCTAGATGAGGTTCTTGATCTAACATTCCTACTGAAAACCCAGGAGAGAATACTACATGACCATCAAAAGCTTGATCTTTACCTGAGATAATATTGAGGAGTGAGGATTTTCCGGAACCATTGAGTCCGATGACACCAATCTTAGCTCCATAATAAAAAGAAAGGTAAATGTTTTTTAATACTTGCTTGCTGGGGCCAAATTTCTTGGAAACCCCTTCCATTGAGAATATAATCTTCTTGTCTTCTGAAGGATCTTGTGCCATTTTTTCTTGAATTTAAAAGAGTGTTTATGTTCATAACACCTATGAACAGAAGCATAGAGGCTTTTATGATATGAATAATAATCACAAATAATGCCGCTTGCTAATCCTTGGCAAAGTAAAGAAAAAAAGCTGTTTGAGGAAATGTAAAAGGAAAAAAGAAATAGGAGCACTTTTAGTAATTAAAGTTATTTGAGTTGCTTATTTATCATCAAAATTATGAGGAAAAAGTAGCTCCTAATTCTTAATCTTCTCTCCAAAAGAAGATATGACAAAGATGCTATCTAAAACATTAAAATATAGTCAGTTAGATAACCTGTTCATCTGGTAGGCTCCCCTAGGTGGAAACACCTAAAATACTTAAAGAGTGTTAATTAAGGAATAGATGACGGGTGCTGGGTACTGGGTACTGGGGACTGGGTACTGGGGACTGGGTACTGGGTGACTTTTAGAAAATGAATAATTACATGGCTAATGATTACTTAGCCTTTGAACTATCCATATTAAATACCCTTATCACTCTAAGTACTTTAGGCACTCTACGAACTCTAGGCACTTCAAGTACTACTTTCAAAATTTCAGTAAAATATGGAAGACAAAGACCTCCAAGCATAGATATATATTTCTTAATTTTGCAATTCACAAAAACATACAATAAAATGTCTATCCTTATCCGCAATATCAAAGAATTGGTTCAAGTAGAAGAAACTCCTCAAAGCTGGGTGGCTGGGGCTGATATGAGCAAAATAAAAACCATTAAAAATGCTTGGCTTTTAACTGAAGGCGATAGAATTGCAGATTTTGGTAGCATGGATGATATCCCTACTGATATTAGTGCTGACGAGGAAATTAATGCCAATGGAAGAATGGTGTTTCCTGGTTTTGTAGACAGCCATACCCATTTGGTTTATGCTGCCAATAGAGAGATAGAGTATATAGACAAGATAAAAGGATTGTCCTATGAAGAAATAGCAGAAAGAGGAGGAGGGATTTTAAATTCAGCTAAAAAGATGGCTGAGGCCAGTGAGGATTTTTTAGTGGAACAAGCTTTGGTGAGATTGAATACCATTGCAGAATATGGAACTGCTGCCGTTGAAATTAAGTCAGGCTATGGATTAAACACTGAATCGGAGTTGAAAATGTTGAGAGTCATTAAAAGACTTAAAGAATTATCTCCTTTACAAATAAAATCCACTTTCTTGGGTGCTCATTCTATTCCATTAGAGTATAAAGGACAGCAAGAAAAATATGTAGATATTGTTATTAACGAGATGCTTCCAAAAGTAGCCGAAGAAAATTTAGCTGATTATATTGATGTCTTTTGTGACAAAGGATTTTTCACTGTTGAAGATACCGATAGAATTTTAGAAGCTGCTGCTAAGTATGGCTTAAAGCCAAAAATTCATGCCAATGAATTAGATTATTCTGGTGGTATTCAAGTTGGAGTGAAACATAAAGCCCTTTCTGTTGACCATTTAGAGTTTACAGGTAAAGACGAAATCGCTAGCCTTTTAGCTTCGAAAACCATGCCTACTATTTTACCAGGTGCTGCCTTCTTTTTAAATATGGCTTATGCTCCTGCTAGAGAAATGATGGATGCTGGTTTGCCAGTTGCTTTGGCTTCTGATTTTAATCCAGGTTCTGCTCCTTCTGGAAATATGCAATTGATTATGGCCATGGGATCTATTCTTTATAGAATGACACCAGAGGAGGTTATTAATGCAACAACTATCAATACAGCTTATGCTATGGATTTAAGTAAAGAAATGGGAAGTATTTGTAGAGGTAAACGAGCCAGCTTCTTTATCACAAAGGAAATTCCTAGCTATGAGTATATGCCCTATTCTTTTGGCGATAACAAAGTAGATAGAGTGATTTTGAATGGAGAGGTTTGGAAATAAAAGAAGATAGTTAATAGTTAAGAACTAACAGTTAATAGTGAAAAGTTAACAATGATTAGTTTTTGGTTACTAGTAAGATATAGAGGATGTTATCCCTGAAGTAAAATGGGATAGTATCCTTTTTTTTTATTTTCTAGAATCAGCATCTAAATTTAAATTACCCTGTTAATCCTCTCACTATACTTAAGACTTTGATTCCTTAGGGTAATGTAAAGGATGGTAGCCCAGAAGAATGAGGGGATAGCGTCCTTGGTTTATTTTCCGGATATCAGGGCCTCAATCCCCTTTGGGGCTTTGATCCCTTTTCTAAGTGTAAAGGATTATTTTTTCCTTGAATTCTAAAGAGATTAAGTTAATAGAAACAGTGAATAGTGAAAAGTAACAAGTAACAATTAATAGTTAAACATGACTCGTTAGGAGATATTGTTCGCAATTAACTTGATTTTAGATTGTATTTCCTCTCACGAAAACAGCCTACAAACTATTAGTTTTTAACTGTTAACTTTTAGTTTTTAGCACAAAAAAAAGGCTCCCTTATAATAAGAGAGCCTCAATAATATATATTGATTTTATTATGCGAACATTAACCAATAGGTGAAAGCACCTGATAAATATCCAATGAAAGCAAGAATACTAATCTTTTTGAAATACCAGATAAAGTCAATTT
Source organism: Lentimicrobium sp. L6 (assembly GCF_013166655.1). Lineage (NCBI taxonomy): Bacteria > Pseudomonadati > Bacteroidota > Bacteroidia > Bacteroidales > Lentimicrobiaceae > Lentimicrobium > Lentimicrobium sp. L6. The sequence continues at coordinate 27,267 of NZ_JABKCA010000045.1, read as the reverse complement.
TTTCAATTCCCATGGCAGCTACACCAGCAGCAGAACCAATAATTAATATTGATCCACCTGTACCAGCACAAAACGCTAAGAATTTCCAGAAGTTACCATCTTGCATAAATTCAGCAGCATAGGCTTGGTCAGCAGCAGCTTGAACCATCTCCGGAGTAAATACATCATACATTCCCATAGAACCAGCTACCAATGGAACATTATCTACAATCGCAGAAAGAACTCCAATAGCTAAATTAATACCATAAATATTGTGGATGTTAGTATCTAGATATCCTGCTAAAATAGCAAGGTGACCTGCTGACTGTAAAGAAGCAACTGCAGTAAGGATTCCCATAAAGAAGAATACTGTAGCCACATCAACATGTTTAATGATTCCAATTACATTATATTTTTTCTTGAAAGCAGCTGATTTATGCTTAAGGATTATTTCAGTTGCCAACCACATATTCCCTAAACCTAATAGCATTCCCATATAAGGAGGAAGGTGAGTTACTGTTTTGAAAACAGGAACAAATAATAAAGAAGCAACACCTAAACCAAAGATGAAATTTCTTTGTCCAGAGGTGATAGATTCACCATTATCTTCATCATCTACTACAGCTTCTGCAGCTTTTACTTCACCTTTCATAAAGAAACTCATGATGATCACAGGAACAACCATAGTTACAAATGAAGGGAGGATGGTGTCAATAATAATTCTTTGAGCTGTAATTTGCTCACCAATCCAAAGCATAATGGTGGTAACATCACCAATAGGAGACCAAGCACCACCTGCGTTAGAAGCTAATACAACCATAGAAGCGAAGAACCATTTGTCTTCTTTCTCAGCCATGATTTTTCTAATTAAGGCCAACATTACAATTGTTGTGGTTAAGTTATCAAGAGCAGCAGACATGAAGAAAGTAAGGATAGAGAATATCCATAAAAGCTTCACTTTGTTTAATGTCTTGATTTTGTCAGTAATGATTCTGAATCCTCCATGACGGTCAACAACCTCAACAATAGTCATTGCGCCTAAAAGGAAAAATAAGATTTCAGCAATCTCAACTAAGTGATGTTCCAATTCGTGCTTGATGAAATGAAAAGTATCGTGACTTGCCCCATGTGAACCAGCGATTAAGTCGTTCCAAGATGTACTATAACCTAGACTAAGAATGCTATGGCCATTAAGAACATAAACAGTCCATGTTAAAACTCCAATTAATAAAGCCGAAGCCGCTTTATCAATTTTTAAGGGATGTTCTAGTGCAATTGCTGCATATCCTAGAACAAAAATGATAACCATTAATATAAACATGATTTTTGTTGTTTAGTTTTTTTTGATTTTGCGCAAATGTAAAAAATGATTACGATGCTTGACTAGTTTTTTAGGCATTATTTTGCAATTTATATGAGGTCTAAATTGGCTAAAAGGAAGGGTATACGGTTGATTTACAAATAATTGATTTGTAAATTCGGCTGGTATTAGTTGAGAGGGGCAATATTATGCTAAGATAGGTATTTAAGAACGTCCTAGACTTGGGTTTTGATTGAACTTTTCGGGGTATTTGGCTCCAATGGTTCTGTAAAATTGCATGATTTTTTCGAAGTCTGCATCTTTATTACCACTTAAGTATATTGTGGGGCCAACTCCAGTTTCTTTCTTTACAAAATCTAGGTAACCTAAAACCAAAGGTACATTGGCTCGTAATGCAATAGTGTAGAACCCCGTTTTCCAAAATTCCACATAAGAACGTGTTCCTTCGGGGGTGATGGCAAAAACAAATTCATCATTTTCCTCAAATAATCCAAGGATGTGGTCTATTACAGTTCCCGATTTGCTTCTATCTATAGGCATGGCACCTAGCCAACGAAATATATATCCTAGAGGAAAGAAAAACCATGATTTCTTCATAAGTACCTTGTTATCGATACCCATTACTGAAGTTGATAAGCGGCCAATAGGAAAATCCCAATTGGAGGTGTGAGGAGCGGCAATAAAAACAAATTTTTTTAGATCAGGTCTTTTGCCTTTAACTTTCCATCCCCAAAGTTTGAGAACCAATCCTGATATTTTGCTGTTTATTCCCATTTATACTTACTTTTATTTAGCTGACTAAGGTAAACTATTAAATTCAATATAAGTTGCTAGATGATCACTATAGCCACCAAAATATCTATTGCCAGCATAAGTTCGATTCGGGCGATTTCCTTTGCCATATTTATTATTATAATAATTCAATACCAAATCAGAATCGAAAGCATCAATAGCATCTTTGTGAGTAAATAGAGAATTATTGGTTTGGAGGAGGCTACCACTAACAATGATATGGTCTAAAATACCCCATTCTCCTTTATAACTATAGGTTCCTTTGCCTTTAACAGTATTGAGATAGTTGGTCAGACTATATAGTTGACCTAGCTCGAACTGTTTTAAAACGGTATCTGCTTTAAGTACGTTGTTTACAGCAGGGCCAAAATTATCTTCATTAAAATCACCGCCTGCAATAATGTTTGCTTCTCTATTTTGTGCAAAAATGAAGTTGATCTTATCTCGTAATACTGATGCGCAATATGCTCTATGCGGTATGGTTTCTTCCTCTCCATAATACATGCTTGTCCAGTGGTTTACTAAAACATGAAGTGTATCTTTCTTATTAATCAATCCTTTCACATAAAGAATATCTCGGCTAGTCATTTTTTGATTCTTACGATAAGCAATCTCTTCGGGCATACTTACTGGAATGGCTTCTTGGTGAAGCACTGTGAAAATTTGGGGGTTATAAAGCAATGCATTATCAATGCCCCTGAAATCAGGAGATTCGTAATGTATAATTTCATAATGGGCTTCAGCTAGTTTTTCTTGTTTTACTAAATCTTCTAAAACAGCTCTGTTCTCAACTTCTTCTAGGCCAATAATGGCGGGTAAACCTTTAGTTCCAATACTATCAAAAACATCCGCCAGGTTAGATAATTTCTTGAAATACTTTTTAGTATCCCAATTCTTCTCTGAACCTGGAGTAAATTCCTCATCCCATTTGTCTGGTGCGTCAATGGTGTCAAACAAGTTTTCTACATTATAAAAGACGATGGTAAAAGGCTCTGCGGTGTTTTGAGACTCAGTGATTGGAGAGTTTTTACATGAAGTAAATATTAGTATGAAACCGCTTAAAAGTATTAGTAAATTACGCATATTATTGTTTTGTGCTTATATTATTGAGAGCAAAAGTGAAGCAATTATTTGATAAAAACAAATATATATAGAGCCTTGATTTACTTTATTCTTTAGCTGCTTTTACCAGGAAATATTTGTTTTCATTTGTGATAATCAAAGTGTCATTAATAAAGGAATAAGCTCCTGAATAGTTCAGGAATCCACCAATGGGGTCTGTATTTCCATCACAACACATTTTGCTACAAGCTGCAAACTGATAGATGATACTATCGTTTCTGATTTCTATTTCTGTGAAGCATGAGTTTACATCGAGGTTGAAACTGATTTTTCGATCTTCAACTTGAACAAGAAAATCTACTTGAGGGATTAAAATTCCATCATTGGTTTCAACTTGCATCAACTTCCATTGGCCGTTGATATCTTCTTTTTCATCGCAGGATTGAATAAAAACCATTAAAATTAAGGTGCTTATAAATATTGTTATTCTTCTCATGTCTCTTTTTTTAGAAAGTTAATACTTTATCACAATCCACGGTCCATTGTGCAAATTCTTTCATATTGCTGAGTTGGACTCCTTCTATAGTTTCTAGTTTGTCAATTCCACGAGCCTCAGAACAGCCTCCACAACTTTTTATCTCAGCTCCATTATTGACCACAGACTTCATCATACGCTGGATATTATAAAAGCCATTTGGAGTCTTCTGATTGGGGAGTCCACAGAATACGGCATCGGCCAATAAGAAAATATTTACTTTTACATTATCGCCATGATCTTGTTGTAAACGCATGGCCATTCTTAAGGCGTTATAAGCTTTCTCTGTTCCGTATGGGGCATCGTTAATGATGAGGAGTATGGTTTGCATAAGCTTTTGATTTTGGTTTTGTGAATTTGGATGATGTCTAAAAAATCATGTCGGTCGTTGAACGGAGTCGGAAAGACCATTGAATATCAGTTGTTTTGTCACTTTGGATCCGCTCAGTGACCTATGATTCAATATGTTTTAGATAGCCTTTTTTACTGATTTATTTTTTAATAATTTTTTTAATGAAATTTTGCTTCTCATTATAGATCTGAAGAAAATACATACCCGAATCTAAATGACTTACATCGAAACTTAAGTTTTTAAGAATAGAACTTTGTAGGACTTGTTTTCCATTGATATCTACAATTCTAACTTGGAATACTCCATTTAGCTCAGATTCTAAGGACAATATATCCTCAACAGGATTGGGTTTTAATGTAAAGTGGTTCTCAAACTCATTAGACTCCTCTATACCCACACTTGGGCAATAATGAGTTTCATCAAATAATATTTGAAGAGAATCTATCGGTTCGATTCCGGCATTACTTGCTGTTCTTAATCCCAAAACAAAAGAAGGACTTCCAAAAATATCATCAGGCTGAGCCACTTTCACAAAGGAGAATAGTGAGGAGGTACCATTACTGGTACATCTCGTATCCGCTCCAACCATTTTAGCCCCTTGAAGTGCCGCCATTAGTTTACAAGCCAAATCGCCTTCTGCTCTGAGAAATTGAGCTTCCATACTATCTAGAACCATTTGTCCTAGCAGAATATTCCCTTGTATGGAATAGTTAGGACCCGTCACATGATTTTTGTAATCATCTGTGTTTACTCCTGTATATCCTGCAGATTCTGGAGAACCATCCACCATAGCCACTATCCCGTACTGTCTTTTAGTAGGATTGTTTTGAACATCATTTTCTTCCAGCCATGTAATAATTTCTGATGGAGTCATTCCTTCATTCATTCGGTTTCGAGCATTCACCTGATTGTTTGCCAAATAATAAGCTTGGCAATTTATAGCACCTACACCCGGGAATAATTCTCCCAAAAAGTGATTGGTCATGTTAGGATAAGGAATAAGGTTGACACATGAGGCTCCAGCGCTGCCTACTTCTCCGGTAACTGAATCAACAGCTACTATAGAAAAGGTATCCTGAGAAAAGGAATTCAAACTTAATAATAGAATGAAGCTGAGTAAAATGGATTTTATAGAAATGTTCATGTTTTTGTTTTTTTTGGTGCTCTCAAAAATAGGAAATAAAGTCTTTGTTTGTATAATTGTTTTTTGGAGGGGGAGTAATCCCTTTGCCTAATTATACCAATTACCCAAAATACCCGAAAGACTATTCAGTTTCCCCATTAAAGAATTAAACTCATTATAATCAATGGTTTGTTGTCCATCAGTAGCTGCTTTGTCGGGTGTTTCATGAATTTCAATAATCACACCATCAGCCCCTGAAGCTATGCTGGCTAAGGTCATAGGGACAATGTGTTTCCTCAAACCAATTCCATGACTTGGATCCACAATAACAGGCAAGTGGGATTTTTCTTTTAAAATGGGAACAGCATTTAAATCGAGGGTATTTCTGTAGGCTTTCTCATAAGTACGGATGCCTCTTTCGCAAAGAATGAGTTTCTCGTTCCCATTTTTGAAAACGTATTCTGCCGAATAGAGCAATTCATCAATACTTCCACTGATCCCTCTTTTTATCATCACAGGTTTGTCAATTTGCCCTAAGGCTTCTAAAAGATTAAAATTTTGAGAATTCCGAGCACCAATTTGAAAAATATCCACATATGGAGCCATGGCGTCAATTTGTCCAGTTTCCATCACTTCCGTAATGATTTTTATATTATTGGCTTTGCAAATCTCATGAAACATTTTGAGTCCCTCCATACCATGACCTCTAAAACTATAAGGACTTGTTCTAGGTTTATAGACTCCTCCTCGCATGATTTTCACACCATGTTTTTTGAGTTGCTCCACCGTTTTTAATACCTGAGACTCATCTTCTATGCTGCATGGCCCAGCCATCACCGTCATTTCTCCAGCACCTATTTCTATTCCATCTCCAATGTCTATTATACTTCTTTTTACTTTCCATTTACTACTCACCATTTTATGAGTTCCATTTACTCGGTGTACATCTTTTATTCCATGAAGTTGACCAATTCTTCTGATATCGAAATCTTGATTAGGAGTGCAAATGAGATATTCACCCAACTGGGTATTGACGGGATAAAATGGAATTTTGAGTTGATCTAAACCCTGTTTAAGTTGAAGGTTTTCTCCTGCTTTTATATTTGTATTTAACTGAATAATCATGATTCTAGGATTTAATATAATTGATAAATTGTTGGGTGTCTTGGGATAAATCTTTGCTGTTTTCTATATGTTTGATGAAGGCACTTCCTATGATTCCACCACTGGTGTATTTACTGGCAAATTTGAAATCTTCTGGGCTGCTGATATTGAATCCTACCATGACAGGAGTTTTAAGCTTCATGGAAGCTATTCTTTGAAGATAATTTTCTGCACCTTGTATTCCTTTTTTGGTGCCCGTTGTTCCGGCGCTACTAACCGCATAAATAAAAGAAGTAGAATGTTCGTCTATCTTTCTGATTCTTTCTTCTGTGGTTTCAGGAGTGATGAGTAGGATAAAGCTTAATTCATATTTTTCAAAGATATCTTGGTATTTCCTTTGATATATTTCCAAAGGCAAATCGGGGAGGATGACTCCGCTAATCCCATTTTCAAAACATCTTTTGCAGAATTCTTCCACTCTAAATTGCAGCACAGAATTAAAATATCCCATCATGATTTTCGGGATGCTACTTGAGGAGCTTTCCAATTGTTGAAATATGAGTTCTAAAGTAATTCCGTTTTTCAGGGCTATGCTATTGCTGTGTTGAATAGTTGGTCCATCGCTAAGTGGGTCGGAGTAGGGAATGCCTATTTCTACCATATCAACCTCCGCTTCCTCTAGCGATTTGAGAAGCTCGGGTAGGCTGTCTATATTAGGAAAACCAGCTGAGAAATAAATATTCAGAAGTGGTTTCTGGTCTTTTTGAAATAATTCTTGTAGGCTCATCTTAAATAAATTTTGAGTAAGTACTGAGGTCTTTGTCGCCACGACCACTTAAATTAATCAGGATTCTATCAGTTGGTTCCCATTCTTGTTGCTCCAAATAAGCAAAGGCATGTGCAGATTCAAGCGCTGGAATAATTCCTTCTTTTTGTGTTAAGAGAAATGCGGCTGCAACAGCTTCTTCATCGGTAGCGCTTACATATTTTACGCTTTTGTTTTGATGTAAATGGGCATGTTGAGGGCCAATTCCAGGATAATCTAAACCTGCTGAAATGCTATGAGGTTCAATGACTTGTCCGTCCTTGGTTTGCAAAAGGGTAGTCATGCAGGCATGTAAAACCCCAGTAGTACCCAAAGTTAAAGTGGCTGCAGTTTCATTGGTGTGAATACCTTTGCCGGCTGCTTCCACTCCAATTAAGTTTACATGCTCTTTGTCTAAAAAGTGATAGAATGCACCAATGGCATTGCTGCCTCCTCCTATACAAGCAATAATATGTGTAGGCTCCTCTGGCATTTGAGTTATGATTTCTTCACTTATTACAGATTGTAATCGGGCTACCAAATCTGGATAGGGATGCGGCCCAACCACTGAACCTATGATATAGTGAGTATCTGTAGGATTTGTAATCCAATCGCGGATGGCTTCATTGGTGGCGTCTTTCAAGGTTTTGCTCCCACTATGTACTGGAATGACTTCTGCACCGAGCATTTTCATTCTGTCTACGTTTGGTGATTGACGTTCCACATCCACGGCACCCATATAAACCACGCATTGCATTCCCATTAAGGCGCATGCTGTAGCGGTGGCTACTCCATGTTGTCCAGCTCCTGTTTCTGCAATGATTCTGCTTTTCTTTAGTCTTTTGGCCAATAATATTTGCCCCAAAGCATTATTGATTTTATGGGCTCCGGTATGGCAGAGGTCTTCGCGTTTCAAATAAATTTGAGTTTTATAGTGTTCACTTAATCTTTTGGCATGATAAATAGGGGTGGGGCGACCCACATAGTTTCTAAGGAGCTCTTTAAACTCCTCTTGAAATTCCTTTGAATCCAATATTTCAATATATGAAGATTTCAATTCTTCAATATTAGGCTGAAGCATTTCAGGAATAAAGGCTCCCCCGTAATCGCCATAAAATCCTTCACTGTCTATATGGTTTGATATTTTTGTATTTTTCATCGTCTAAATTCTTTAATCATTTTCTGAACCAAGTCAATATCTTTTAGTCCAGGTTCTATTTCAAATTTGCTGTTGATGTCAATTCCGGCAAGCTGTGGATGTTGAAACTTTTTAATTTGCTCTATGTCTTGTATAGAGATGCCTCCGCTCAATAGAAAAGGTGTTTTTCCCTGATAGTTTTTGAGAATATTCCAGTCGAACTGTTGACCGCTTCCACCATGATTAGGACTTGAGGTATCAAAAACAAAATAGTCACAATAGGCTTCGTATGCTTCAGTGCGATCCCATTCGAATGCATTACTCATAGGAAAAGCTTTAATAATTTTATAGCCATAGTTCTTTAGTTTGATCACTTCTTCAATGGGTTCTTTGCCATGTAATTGTATATAGTCGAAGTGTAATCCCACTAGATCGGAAGCAATAAATTCAGCTGACTTATTTACAAATACAGCCACTTTTGATATGTTTTTATCAAACTCGCGAAAGCTCATCTCCAAAACTTTTTTGTCCACAAACCGCTTTGATTTTGGATAGAAGATGAAGCCCATCATATCGGGTTTTAATGAAGCAAGAGCCGATATATTATCGGAATATTTCATTCCACAAACTTTCATTAACATGATAACTGGTTTTGAATGTTTGAAATCAATTCGCGACAAGCCACAACCGGTTCAGCCATTTTCATAAAGTGCCCGCCCACTAAGAATCCTTTGAATCCATATTCCTTCAGTTGTAATACTTGTTCAGCTTCCGTAATACCACTTTCGCTAATTTTTACAAATTCTTCAGGGATGAATTCAGAAAGTTTCATGGAGGTTTCAAGATTTGTAGTGAAATCGTGGAGGTTTCTGTTATTTACTCCAACAATATCTATATGAGGATTGCAATGACTCTCAATTTCATTTTTTGCATTTACTTCCATTAATACTTCTAATCCTATCTTTTGGGCAAATTCAGCGAGTTCGATACATCTTTTTGGGCTTAAGTTGGCTGCAATGAGTAAAATACAATCCGCTCCAATGCTTTTGGCTTCTAGTATTTGATATTCATCAATAATAAAATCTTTGCGGAGGATGGGGCAATAATTGAATTTTCTGGCTTCGGTGAGGTCTTTGTTTTGGCCTCCGAAATAAGTTTGGTCGGTGAGTACAGAAAGTGCGGTGGCTCCAGCTTGCATATAGCCTATGCTTAATTCTTCAATATTCACGTTTGATTTTAACTCTCCAGTACTGGGAGATTTCCTTTTGATTTCGGCAATGATTCCGACTTTATCTGTGCGAAGCAGATATTCTTTCATGGAAACTTTTTCGGTTTCGAAATAAATGCTCTTCTCCAAAAGTTTAACTGGGGTCATTGATTTATTATGGGCGACTTCTTCTAATTTGGTCGCTATTATTTTTTCTAAAATACTCATGATGAAATTAAGGTTTTTAGGGCTTGTTGTGCTTTTTTACTTTCCAAAGATTCTTGTGCCATATTTAGACAATCTTCAAAGGATTTTTCTGAATGAACTGCATTAATGGCCATAGCAGCATTTGCAATTACGGCTCTGTTTTGGGCATAAGTTCCTTCTCCATTTAATATGCTGGTGAATATTTTTGCTGATTCAGCTACCGTTTTACCTCCTTTTAAATCTTCTGGGTTTATTTTTTCTTTGCTGATGATTTCTGGACTTAGCATATATTCTTTGTCAGGGCTGATAACCTTAGTCGGAGCGGTTAAGCTGATTTCATCATATCCATCCATACTATGAACAATGCGGTAATTCTTATTTTCTTGCTCATAAATATATTTGTAATAGCGTTGAAGTTCCATAGAATAAACGCCCACCATTTGATTTTTGGGAGATGCTGGATTCACCATAGGCCCTAGCATATTAAAAAATGTTTTTACCCCAATATCTCTTCTGATAGGTGCTACATTTTTCATAGAAGGATGAAACAGAGGAGCGTGTAAAAAGCAAATTCCGCTTTTATCTATTTGTTGCTTAAGTATATCGATTTGATTGGTGAATTTATAGCCTAAGTGTTCCATTACATTGGAGGAACCGCAAGAGGAACTCACTCCATAATTCCCATGCTTGGCTACTTTAAGCCCTGCTCCAGCAGTAATGAATGAAGACAATGTGCTGATGTTAAAAGTATCTTTTCCATCGCCACCCGTTCCACATAAATCTACAGGATTAAACTCGTCTAGATTAATGGGAATACAGCGTTCTATCATACCATCTCTAAAACCACTCAGCTCGTCAACGGTAATACTCCTCATACGAAAAACAGTAAGGAATGCGCTCACTTCACTGGTGTTATACTTTCCTTCGGAGATGAATCCTAATATTTCCTTGGCCTCTTCTCGGCTGAGTTTTTGTTGCTGAAATAATCTTTCTAATATCATTTTCATGAGGCTGTAGATTTACAGATTTCAATAAAATTGTCTACCATCTTCTTTCCTTCTGAGGTCATGATGCTCTCTGGGTGAAATTGTAAGCCAAAAAGATTCAATTCTAAATTTTGAAGGGCCATAATGCTTCCTTGCTCATCTATAGCGGTGCATTCTATTTTTTCAGGAATATTTTCTTTATTTAATTCCCAAGAATGATATCTTCCTGCTTCGAAGTTTTCTGGCACATTCTCAAAAATGGGAGATGCTTTTTGTGTGCGAATAATGGGTGTTTGCATGCCATGAAGCACATCGTTTCTATTGATGATTTCGCCACCTAAATATTGTGCAATCGCTTGGTGGCCTAGACAAATTCCTAAAATTGGTACTATCCCAGCACAAGTTTCAATAATGCTGGGCATATTTCCTGCTTCTTCTGGAATTCCAGGCCCTGGTGACAATAGAATACCATCATATTTTAATGCATCCTCATTTGATATTTTATCATTTCTTATCACATCAAATTGTATTTGGTTTTGTTTCAAAATATAAACCAAATTATAGGTGAAGCTGTCGTAATTATCTAATACTAATATTTTCATCTTAATTGATTTATAGGGTTTGTGCTAATTCAATGGCTTTTCTAAGGGCTGCTACTTTGTTATCTACTTCTTGTAATTCTCCTTCAGGAGTACTGTGGGCAACAATTCCGGCACCAGCTTGGTAATTGAGAGTTTGGTTTTTGCTCAATAAGGAGCGAATGATGATGGCATGATTGATACTCCCATCAAAGCCCATAAACCCTAATGCGCCTCCGTAGAAGCTTCGGGTGCAGGTTTCGGTTTCATTAATGATTTCCAAGGCTCTATATTTTGGTGCTCCTGAAAGTGTACCTGCAGGAAAGGTGTCGGCGTAGATGTCTAATCCATTGGCTCCTTTTTCTAATTTCCCACTTACTCTGCTGACCATGTGAATAACATGAGAAAAGTATTGGATTTCGGCATAGGTCTCTACATTTACTTCTTCGGAGTTGATACTTAGGTCGTTTCTGGCCAAGTCTACCAACATGACATGTTCTGCTTTTTCTTTAGGGTTATTCTGTAAAGCTTTTGCTCTTTCGGCATCTTCAGCAGAATTTTGGCTTCGCAATACAGTACCCGCAATGGGATTGATATAGGCCATTCCCTTATTTATTTGCAATTGAGATTCTGGGGAGGAGCCCATGATTTTGAAATTCCCATAATCAAAATAGAAGAGGTATGGGGATGGATTGATGCTTCTTAAACTTCGGTAAACATTAAAGTCATCTCCTTTGAACTTTTGTTGAAATCGGCGTGATAAAACCAATTGGAAAACATCACCTCGTAAACAATGTTGAATTCCCTTAGTGACGTTATTCTTAAAAGTATCTGCATCAATATTTGCTGATTCCTCACCCTCTTTATTGAATTTGAATCCTGGGTCACTTTGTAATCTTAATAATCCTTTGAATTTATCCAAACCCTTAGGACTAGCGATATTTTTATCGATGCTGTTTTGAGTGATATAGAGTTCATTTTTGAAATGATCGAAAACCAAGATAAATTCAAAAAGTTGATATTTCATATCGGGATTATCCTTCATAATATCACTTGGGTTATTCATTTCAATCTCTTCCATATACTGGACTGCCTCAAAAGAAGAATAGCCAAAAAGGCCTGAACTATTGAAGGGTAGGTCAGTCTCCACTGCTTCGAATGACTCAATAAACTCCTTAAAAGATTGGAGGATGTCTTCGTTTTTAGTAGCGACTATTTTTTGAGCCTCCTCTCCGGGATATTGTATCTCATAGTTCTTTTGAGTGGCCTCGAAACCTGCAATGGGATTCAGACAGATAAAGCTTTTACTATCGCTTCTATCATGGTAATCTGCGCTTTCGAGTAAGAGGGCATTGGGATAGTGATCGCGTAATGCACTATAAACGCCAACGGGTGTGATGAGGTCGGCAATGGTCTTTAAATAACTGGTGTAAACTTTTCTTTTCATTATTTCTTGGGTATAAAAAAAGCCTGCAAGAAGCAGGCTTATATGTGATGTATATATATATAATAGTCTGGGGCTTCTTAGGTCTGGATTCCTGAGTAGCGCCACCAATATTTAGCTGAAATTGTCATTGTTGTTGTCATGTTTTTTAATTTTTTTGCACAAAAAAAGACCTGCTCTTAAAGCAGGTCTTGTAAAATATTTTATATAAATATAGCTGCTTCTTAGATTATAGATCTAAAAGCCACCAATTATTTATGTTCATGTTGTTATTCATTTCGAAGGCAAATGTAGACATTTTTTTGAATGATCAAAATGTGGTTGTTTAAATTAATCTTCTGTTAACATTAAGACTAAGAAACGAACCAAAATATAAACAAAGAGAATTTGAATTTTTGAACTTTATAAATTTCTGTTTCTCATCAATTTAAAATTGACATGATTCAAGAACTCCTCAAAACTTTGTTGAGGGGATGATTTCCACTCTTCAAACATGAGCTCTAATTGCTCTTGCTGTTTTGGTGGGGCTAGTTTGTAGAGTTCAGAGGATAATAGTTTGTCAGCTTCTTGTGCAACTTGGTAAGTATGTTGATGGAAATCTAGATTTTGTTCTTGATTAATTTGAGCTAGCCGTAGTTCTAATTGGTCTTGTAATCTTACTTTTTCATCATAGGAGCCAGTGGGCAAATAAAGCTTACTGATGATGGGAATGAGTTCGAAGAGGACCAATATTAAAAGAATGAGATAGTATCGTTTTTGGAGGGCAAAATGCTCGTCCTTCTCAAATAAACTCTGCAAAGCATTCACTCGAATGAGGAAGCCTTGGGAGAGCTTATTGGTTCTGAAATCTTCCGTTCCATAATTGACGATACTATCGATACTCGTTATTCTATCATCAATTTTGCTGAGTTCTTTCTTTTGAGACTCCTCTATGGCACTATATGCTTTTTGGCTTCTTAAATAGGCCTTTTCTTTTTCTCGAGCAATTCCAGCAATTCCAAATTTCTTTGAACCTCCAGTACCATCAATTTCATTTATATATTCTTTCTCAGCCCTTTCTAAAGCTGCATATCTGATAGATTTATCAATGTCTAGTTTGTTTTGCTGCGCAATAAGTCCTTCTTTTTCTGATTGATAAATGGATAATAACTCTGTTCTTTTTTCTTGTACTTTTTCTTCCTGAACAATAGAAATTTCTTGACTAATGTCTTTTTCAAACATCCATAATAATATAGGTTGGGCAATGAAAGAACCTAAGAGAATAGCCAATAAAACTCTAAAAGTAATGGCAATTTTACTCTTTTTATTCTTGTTAATACTTGCAATGAGCATTCTGTCGATACTGAGGATTCCGAAGCCAATCAATAAACCAAGAGGAACAAATAGGAAAGGGGAGGATATACTTAAAGACCAAAAATACATCCAAGCTACGGTGGCATAAATCCAAGTAAATACAACAGCTGCTCCAATAATTCTGGCTCTATATCTATCCGTTGTACAGTCTTTTATTACTTCTGGAATGGCCGTAGAAAACCACCATAGTGTTCTTGTGAACTTACCCGGAACTGGCTTATGCCCATTCGGTAGTCCCTTAATTTGATTCCCCATCTGTCTTTTTTTGTTTTCATTGATTAGATGAAGAGTAGATGAAATGGTTACGTTTAGTTTCAATAGGACTCAATCTTCTTAAATTGTGAAGTAAATGTTAAAATATTTATTATCAATACTTTATTGTTTCACTATATTTGATTTTATTTTTTCAGCAGATATTCTGTTATTATGCCTTGGTAATATAATTATCACAAGGACTGTGCAGAATATCTTGCCGGTACATTAATCAATATTTGTTGAAAAATTGATGGTAAAATTCTCTTTATAAATCAATTCAATGTGGAGGTGTAACAATTATACCATTCTGCATTTATAAATATTGAGTAAGTTTGATGACATCAAAAATTATTATCATGAGAAAAAATGTAAATTTATTAATGTTATTATTTTGCTTCAGTATTGGTTTTCTTACTGCGCAGAATACAATGTCTAATGACATAAATGGAGTGAAGTATGCTGAAAATGCCAACTTGAGTCCTGATATTTGGAAACCTTTAGCTAATCCTGATCAAAAAAGCACTACTGATTTTGGGGAGGGATTTGATGATATTACAAGTCTTGCAGGAGATGGATGGGCGTTTAGTAATAACAGCCTTCCATTAGGTGCTACCGGCTGGTTTCAAGGAAACGATGCAGTTTTTAGTGCATATGATGGTGCTACAACAGCCTATATTGGTGTGAATTTTAATAGTGTTGCAGGTTCCAATACCATAAGTAATTGGATGTTTAGCCCAGAATTAACTTTGCAAAATGGAGATTCATTTTCATTTTATACACGAACAGTATCTGGTTCAGGTTGGCCTGATCGTTTGCAAGTAAGAATGAGTATTAACGGTGGAAGTATTGATGTAGGTGCTACGGCCACTTCAGTAGGCGATTTTAATATTTTATTGGATGATATTAATTCAAATTATGATATGGGTGGTTTCCCAGAAGTATGGACGCAATATACTTATACTGTAACTGGATTAGTTAATGGAGAGCAAGGGAGGTTTGCCCTAAGATATTTTGTTGAGAATGGTGGGCCAAGTGGTGTGAATAGTAATTATATTGGATTAGATAGAGTGGAATTCATTGAAGCTGCTCCAGTCCCAGTTTCCAATTGGAGTTTGATTATTGCGCTGGCTTTAATTGGTGGATTTATTGTGATTAAGTCAAAATGGATGAGCTAAATAAAAAAATAGAATAAAGAAGTATAGTATCTACCTAATAATAATGAAAAAGGCTGTTCAATAGAATTGAACAGCCTTAAGTTTAGCTTTTATTATTATTAGAATCTCAAAGTAAATCCTAAAGAAGGCATGATTGGTAATTGATTGACCCTTTCACGATTATAGATATTTACATAGAAGATATTCTCTCTATCTAAGATATTTGTAATACTGAAATTAGCTTCTAAAGTAGAGAATTCACCCAATTCAAATGTTTTCTTAATTGATGCATCTACTCTGTGATAATTCGGTAATCTTTGGCTATTATAGTCACCATATAAGAAACTCATATCACCGTTGGTAGTGGTGTAATCTTCATTGATTCCACCACTAAATCCAACTTGCTCGTAATTACCAGCCATGGGAGTAAATGGGAATCCAGAACCAAAGTTATATCTGATACTTACTTCCCAATCGTAGGCTCCTCCAAGTTTTAAACTGGATAAGAAGTTAATATTGTGTCGACGATCGAAATGAGGGTTATAAGTCATTTGTGGATCTGTTCTTTCAACATATCCTAAAGAATATACAGCCCATACAAATAGTCTATCGTAATCATATTTTAAAGAGAAATCAACACCTTTAGCATTTCCTTTTTCAACTATGAAATCTAATTTTAACTCATCAGGAACACCCTGTGTATCACTGTTATATACTTTATTTCTGTTGAGATTAGTTAATTGACTAAAGTTCTTATAATATCCTTCAACATTTAATGTCAACCTATTACTTAAGTCAAATTCAACGCCCAAAATAGCATGTTGTGCTTTTTGTAATTTATCACTTACATCTTTGCCTTCAAATGTTTCTGGAATACTTTCAGGACCTGCTAAGAAGCCATAGAATAAATTAACTACATCTCTATCAGAAGTAGCTGCAATTAGATTCTGAGTATAGAATCCTCCAGCAAATTTGATTCGCATTCTATCTGTTGCTTTATACTTCATAGCTAACCTTGGCTCAGGTGAAATGGTACTTAAGCTAGGATAAAACTGAACTCTAAAACTTGGCTCAATAATCCATCTTCCTGTGGTCCATTTGTATTTAGCATAAGCTCCAAATTCAGTGGTGCTTTGTCTTTCCTCAATTTTTCTATTTGCAGAATTATAAAAGGAATAATCTGTTGTAAATCCTAGAATTTCAATTCCATATTTTAGTTCATCAGCACCTAAAAAATAAGTTAAATCCAAACCAATATTGAAATCATTAATTTGAGAATTACGAGGAGTAGATTGCGCTTCGTCTAATTCAATTTCATAATTGCTATAAGAAACATGGCCTTCTATCAAAACAGAACTAGTAGCTGGAATAACTACGAAATTTGATCCTCCTCCGAAACTATTCCAGGAGAAATTGGCCAATGATTTATAGTTTTTTACTTTGTCGTTGAAGCTGAATCCGAAGAAATTTATTTTTGAACCACTACCCATATTAATAGATGCTTTACCGTATAAATCAGTATAGCTAAAAGGAAGTCCTTCTTCATCAACATAACTATATATGCTTTCTGAGGTTTTGTCTAAATATGAATGCTTAGCAGATAATATAAATGAAGAACTACTTCCACCATCTTCACTTTGTTTTTTTAAGGGACCTTCTAGCAATACATTCGCACCAAATGTAGAAGCGCTTATTTTACCGGAAACTCGTTTTTTATTACCATCACGTGTGGTAATATCCATTATGGAAGATATTCTACCTCCATATTCCGCACCAAATCCACCAGTATAAATGTCGGCGTTTCGCATAATATCTGTTTCAAACACTGAAAATAAACCAATGGAGTGGAAAGGATTGTATATCACCATCCCATCAAGTAATACCTTGTTCTGAATCGGAGAACCCCCACGGATATATAGCTGCCCTCCTTGGTCTCCTGTAAAAACGACACCTGGAAGTACCTGAAGGTATTGGGCTAAATCTGCTTGTCCACCAATACTAGGAATTTGTTCTATTTGCTTTGGAGTAACCTTTGTAACGGAGATTTTGGTATCTGTTTTTAATGATTGACGTTCAGCAGAAACGTATACTGTTTCAAGATTAATACTTCCTTCATTTATATAAAACTTTTTACTTAATAATTGACCAGGAGCTAAGGTGATACTTTCTCTTATGGTATCATAGCCTAATGCTGTCACCAATAACTGGTAGCTACCAGCAGGAACTTTATTGATAACAAAATATCCGTTATCGTCAGTGGATGAGCCAATAGTGGTTCCTTCTAAAAAAACATTTACAAAAATAGATGGTTCTCCAGTTGATTTCTCATAGACAAAACCTTTGATACCGGCAGTTTGCGCATAGGAAGCTAAACCAATAAATAATAATAAAAAGCTTAAAAGAGTCTTTTTTCTCATGGGTATTAATATTACGTTGAAAGATCAACAATGATTTATGATGGTATTATTATGTGTCAAAAATTAACATTAATTAAATATTTTCAAAAGTACTATTTTTTCTGTTTCTTTTGATTGGTGGGGCCTAAAATCTCAATTAAATTAAAAGATTATACATAAAGAGGCAACTTTTTCTTTTTTTCAGGTCTTTATATTAAATCATCATAATAAAAATTGAAATCATAATTTGGTTTGTTGTGAAACGAACAGGTGTATTTCAATTTAGTAAAATAAATGTGCATTTCAGATGATGGATATTGATAAATATAAAAGAGATTGAGTCAAACATTAATTGCACAGAAAAACAAAGCCCTGGCGACAGGAAATATTTGAAATCTTTGGTATAAGCTTCATTCAGTCAAATTCAACAAAAAGTTAACCTTAGATTCGTTCAAAATTCTCAAGTTCATGTATAAGCCATCTTATTGATGGCTTATTTTTTTGCATAAAAAAAGCCTGAACAAGTCAGGCTTTCGGTCTTTTATGTAGCTATTGCTATCCAGCTTTCATATTTTCTGCTCCAGGTAACATTCCTGCTAATTTTGCAGGATCATGAATTAATACAGGAATATGTTGTGGACAAATCCAATATTGGCCCTGCATATAAGCTAATTGTACCAATGGTACTTCATTTTGATTTTGTTTGCAGAATACACAAACTTGTTCTTTATTTTCCATGATTATTTTCTTTTGTGCAAATATCAATAATATTTACGTATTAAAGTACCAGATTGTGTTTTATATCTTCGATTTTTATGTATTTAGAATAACTCTAAGCAAAAGTGACCAATATATTGGCTCCAAAATTCCATACAGTAACTACAGCAATGGCTACTAATTTTGCGATATAGAAATTCCATTTGAGCTTGCTAACGATGAGCCATAATACTAAGGTGTTGATAGCTAGTCCTAATAAGCTGATGAACATAAATTGGCTGTATTCTACCAATACTTTTGGGTCTTCGCTATGAAAGGTCCAAATTCGATTAAGAATATAATTAGAACTTGCTGCCATCATAAATCCAATAGCATTTGAGAAATATTTCTGAACCCTTAGCTTTTCTTTAGAAAGAAAAGTGAATCCGAAATCAATGAATAATCCACTAAAGCCTACAATACCAAACTTAAGGAATTTTCTGATCAGCTCTTGCGATAATTCAAATAGTAGCATGGGCTAATGTTAAAGTTGTACGAGTAGAATTTGTCTTTCCTCGTTTCTGATGATATCCACAGAAGCTGTTTTCCCTTTTTCTAAAGTGTTGAGACGGTGCATATAATCATAAATATTCTTGATGTCTTTTCCGTCTATAGCCACAATAATATCACCTTTTTTCATTCCAGCTTTGTCTGCTGGGCCACCATTTCTTACACCATCAATTCTTAAACCTGAATTTTCAACACCAGCATAATCGGGCATAATTCCCAGTGTAACGCTAAAACCTCTTCGGCCTCTTTTTCTTTGGTCGGTCATATCGTTTTCTTGGTAAGTCAAGCTTTTATCCATGTTAAGAAGCTCATTAGTTAAAGCAAAAGAATAATCAGAAAGCTTCTTTTCACCTTCAATATTGATTTTCTCTACATCATCAAATGGAGTATGATACTCATCATGAGCTCCTGTAGAAAGGAAAAATACAGGAATGCCTTCAGCATAGAAAGCAGCATGATCAGAAGGACCGTATCCATCAGGGGAATAGCCCAATTGTAAAGTGGTATCCACTGATTCTAATTTCTTTAGTAAGGCTTCCCCTTCTATTGATGTTCCTACTCCTGCCAATAATATTCCATTGTCTTCTTTCATTCTTCCAACCATATCTAAATTGATCATGGCTTTAAACTGCTTCACATCAAATTCAGGATGATTCACAAAATATTTAGAACCCAATAAGCCCATTTCCTCTGCACTAAAAGCGATAACAAGTAAACTTCTTTTATTATCTTGTTGAGCTAGTTTCTCAGAAATTTCAATGATAGCAGCTACACCACTGGCATTATCATCAGCTCCATTATGAACAGCGATAGTGTCAGGCATTCTAGAGCCTGATTCAGGTCCGCCAAAACCTAAGTGATCATAATGTGCTCCAATAACGATAATCTCATCTTTTAATACAGGATCTGTACCTTCAATAAATCCCAATACATTATGAGTATTCACTTTTACTTGATTTACTTCTGTGCTTCCTTTTACTTGTGCTTCTATTGTAAAGCTATGGGCTTGACGAGTACTATTTAACTTTTCTTCTAATTGAGCTACGGTGAATCCGCTATTTTTTAATATCTCATTGGCGACTTTCCTCTTGATGTTCATCACCGGAATACCAGAGTTGCCTTGAGTTTTATCAAAATGAAGGCTGATTAGTTTGTCTCTAGTATCCATCACCGGACCACTCACTAATAAAACACCTAAAGCACCAGCATCAGTAGCTGTTAAGGTTTTTTCACGATCCCCTGAATAGGCAGCATAGATAGAGTTTGCACTGTCAATTTCAGGATCACCCGTGAGCATCAAAACCCATTTTCCCTTTACATCAATGCCTTCAAAATCATCCCATTCCACACCTTTTTTATTGAAACTGAAACCATATCCAGCGAAAACAATATCAGAATTCAGCTCTTTGTTGGCAGTGAAGGAATAAGGAACAAAATCTTTGCCCGCAGCATAAATAGAATCTCCAATACTTAGCATATTGTTTTCTCCTCTAGAAATATCTGTGGTGACTTCAAATTCTTGTAATCCTTTTTCTGCTAAAAGTTTTATTCCAGCTTCGTTATAAGCATTTCTGATATAATTAGCCGCTAATTCCATTTCTGGTGTTCCAGGGAAACGACCTTTAAGAGAATCAGATGATAAATAGCTGATATGATTATGAAGTTCTTCTTTTGTAATCTCAGGATTAGGACCACATGAGGTGAGCATAATGGCCAGCAGACCAATAAAGCTAATGATAAGATTTTTGTTAAGCATAAGAGTTTTTTTTAGGCTGTAAAGATACAAGAGTTTTTAGTAATTTTGTTTATCAAAAAACTGTTAATCCTTCAATAATTATCTCATTGTTTTTCTTTGATCATTATGGGGCCTAAGCACTTAAATTTAAACTATGAAAAGAATTCTACAATCCATTATATTGATAGTTTCCATTTTGTTGAGTATTAATATAACAAATGCACAATGTACTCCTGACCCTAATTGTACCGACCCTGAAGGAGATGGTGAATTTTGTCCTACCGATTTTCCTAGTGCTATCGAGGATGAGTATTACGAACAAGTCTTGACAATTATTTCTCCAACTGAGCAAGAGGGAGTGGTGTTAGATCATATAGAAATAGTGACTATAAATAATATTCCTCCAGGAATGAATTATCAATGTCAGGATAATAACTGCGATTTTTATCCTCAAATCCCTAAATGTGTTAATGTTTTTGGAACACCAGAAGTGGACAGTTGGGGGGAGTATAAGCTATATATTACCATTGAAGTATTTATCGATTTATTTGGTGTAGTAATCAGTGCTGGGGAAATTGTGGATTCCTCCTCTGTGGTGACCGTTTTACCTAAATTGCATAGTGATTTTAGTATTAGCCTTGAAGAAGATAATGTAATGTGCTATGAAAACACATATGAAGTTAATTATACTGGAAATGCCAATACTGATGCTATCTATCATTGGAATTTTGGAGAGAGTTTAATTATATTAAGTGGAGAAGGTCAAGGTCCTTATATGGTATCGCCTGTGAGTGGGTCTGGGTTGGATAGTATTACTTTATTTGTGGAGGAAGGCGTCTATACCAGTCCTGTCTCTTCAAATTCGTTTTTCATTACCTCTTGCATGGGACTTGATGAGCAATTTGCTTCTCTGTTTACGGTCTCTCCCAATCCTTTTGTGGAAGGTATTACTTGTTATGGTTTGAATGGTGAGCCAGTTGAATTGATAGTTTATGATTTAAGTGGGAATCAAATTCATGTAGAAATAATTTCTTCGAATGATCATTATATCGATTTAGGACAACTCAATAGGGGAGTCTATCTTTTGTCACTCACCAACACTCAAAGCACTCAAACCTTAAAAATAATTAAGCAATAATGCATCTTTTTTATACACCAGATATACAAGGGAATACTTATCAGCTTTCCGAAGAGGAATCGAAACATGCGGCTCGTGTGCTCAGGTTAGATATGGGTGATGAAATAATTCTCACCGATGGAAAAGGAAACTGGATGATTTCAGAAATTATTGATCCGCATCCAAAAAGATGTTTGGTTCAAGTGAACGAAACCAAATGCGATTTCAATTCTAAGCCATATGAACTTCACATGGCAGTGGCTCCAACAAAGAATATTAATCGTTTTGAGTGGTATTTGGAGAAAGCCACTGAAATTGGCATTGATGTAATTACACCTATTCGAACAGAACATTCAGAGCGTAAAGAAATAAAATGGCCCAGACTTCAAAAGGTAATCACCTCGGCTATGAAACAATCTTTAAAAGCTTGGCATCCCGAATTGAAAGAGATGATGAAATTTAAAGATTTGATAAATCAAGATTTTGATGGAAAGAAACTTATTGCTTGGTGTGAGGCTGATAAAAGCGATCGTATTGATAGGTTTGTTGAGGCTGGTGAAAAAGCATTGATACTTATCGGACCCGAAGGAGGTTTTTCACCAGAAGAAGTGAATGAGGCTAAAGATAAAGGTTTTGAGCCTGTTAGTATTTCTAGCTCTCGATTAAGAACTGAAACAGCTGCAGTGGTTGCCTGTCATAGTATCGCATTTATAAATCAATCTTAGAGAATTCATAATGGTTAAAAAAACACACGTTCTATTGGTTTTATTATTAATGATTAGCTTCATGAGCTTTTCTCAAAAACCTGTTCAGATAGCTTTATTAAAATATAATGGAGGAGGAGATTGGTATGCAAATCCTACAGCATTACCCAATTTAATAGCCTATTGTAATGCCTATCTCCAGATGGATTTAGACCAAGATTATAAGACAGTAGAACCTAGTAGTCGTGATATCTATAATCACCCATTCATTCATATGACCGGGCATGGAAACGTAGTTTTTTCTGCACAAGAAGCCTCCAACCTTCGAGATTATCTAATTTCCGGGGGCTTTTTACATATCGACGATAATTATGGAATGGATCCTTTTATTCGTCCAGAGATGAAAAAGGTATTTCCTGAATTAGAGTTCGAAGAGCTTTCTTTTGATTATCCCATATACCATCAGAAATATGATTTTCAAGATGGGTTACCCAAGATTCATGAACATGATAAAAAACCACCTCAAGGCTTTGGATTGATTTATGAAGGTAGACTGGTTTGTTTCTATACTTATGAATGTGATTTGGGAGATGGTTGGGAAGATGCAGAAGTTCATAATGATTCTGGTGAAAAAAGGATGGAAGCCTTAAAAATGGGCGCCAATATCTTGCAATATGTTTTTTCAAATTAAGAAGGATGAAAAAGAAATTTTCGAGTATAGAAATAGAGAATAAGGCAAAGGAAATTAGAAAATGTGTGCTTCGCATGATTTCCGAGGCAGGTTCTGGACATACTGGTGGGTCATTAGGTCTTGCCGATGTAATGGCCTATTTATATTTTAAAGAAATGAAGCATGATCCGAAGAATGCAAAATCGGAGGATCGTGATCGATTGATATTGTCCATAGGACATGTGGCACCCGTTTTATATGCTAGTTTAGCTGAAGCAGGTTATTTTGAGAAAGAAGAGTTAATGAGTCTTAGAAAGTTGGGCTCTCGCCTACAAGGGCATCCGGGTCGGGATCATGGCTTACCAGGATTAGAATTATCTGCAGGAAGTTTGGGACAAGGCCTTTCAGTTGCTGTAGGCATAGCCTTAGCAAATAAAATAGACAATCGAAACTCAAGGGTTTTCTGTCTCTTGGGAGATGGGGAATTACAAGAAGGCGCTATTTGGGAGGCGGCCATGAGTGCTGGTCATCACCAATTAAATAATCTTATAGGTATAGTAGATAGAAATAATCTTCAAATTGATGGTTCTACGGAGAAAGTCATGAAACTGGAGCCACTAGTTGATAAATGGAAGGCCTTTAATTGGGAAGTATTCGAATGTAATGGCAATGATATTCTAGAACTAGAATCTGTTTTTAAACAGATTGAAAAGAATAGCCAAAAGCCTTCAATAATCATTGCACATACCCTAATGGGAAAAGGCGTAAAATCTATAGAAGGAGATTATACCTGGCATGGTAAAGCTCCTTCTAAATCTGAATTGTACGATTTCTTACTAGAATTGGGAAGCTAGTATTCCACCCATAATTGCACCAACAAATGCCAAAGCATATAGTGCAATGATAACTATAACGAGGATTCCTATAAATTTGAAATGTTTTCTGAGATTATTGAATGAAGCTTCTATGAGCTCATTATTCATTTCTTTAATGGCTAATTGAGCCTTTTTAGAGAAATTGAAAAGGTATAATACAGGAAAAAAATAGAGGATGGCAAAAGCCAAATAAATGAAAGCCATGATGGGGCCAAATATGGCCATATTACCCTTGTTGCCTTGGTTACCTAACTGTTGAAAAGCATCCATCCCAAGTCCTTCATTCAATGATGGTAAAACGATTCCCATAAACAGGGCAAGAACTATAAATAAGGCAACGCCCACAAAGCCCACTATAGATAGGAATTTACTCCATTTCGCAGCTTCTGTAAGGTGTTGAATAGAGGAGGGACTAAGTTCAAACTTTTCTTCATTAGTATTAAATATACTTTCCATTTTAATAATTTTTCACGAATATAATAAAAAAAACCTCCCCTAAGATTAGGAGAGGTTTTTCAATATGTTTTTTCTTTTTTTAGAAGAATAAATGTCTATTGTCAACAATTTCTGATTGCTCTTCCATAGCTTTATAAAGCTTGAAGTTAACAGAAGAAAGGAATCTATTACTCATTTGATCTGATAACGCTTTATAGTTGGCCTTTTCAGTTGCAGCTTTAGTATTAACAGCTTCAAGCATAAATACTGCTTTGCTTCCTTTGATAGGACCAGCCATTTCTCCTTTATCTAATGACATAGCTACTCCGATAACATCAGCTTCAGGACCAAATCCAGGGAAGCTAGAGGTTTCGAAAGTTAGTTTAGTAGTCTCAGCTTTAACATTAAGTTCTGCAGCCAATTTGTCTAAAGAGCTTTTGTTTGAAGAGTTTTGCATCTTCTCCATAATCATATCAGCTTTCTTTAAGTTCTTAACAGCGGAAGAAATTTTTTGCTTTACATCTTCTAAAGGAGTATATCCTTCATCAGAGATTTTAGCTAGAGTAGTAACCAAATAACTAGCACCCATATCAAATAATTCTAAGTCGTTAAGCTCTCTATCTTGACCATAAGCCCAAATAATAATTTGACGACCTTCTTTTTGTCCAGGGATATTTTCTTGCATAGCATCTAAATCAGCTAATGATCTTTTACTTAAACCCATTTCTTCAGTTACAGCATCGAAACTTGAAACTTTGCATTTACTTGCAAACTCATTGGCTTTAACATAAACATCTTGGTAAGTTTGGTTACTAGGCTGGATTTCTCTTTCCATTTTGGCAACTTTTACTTTATCAGAAAAATCTTTCTTGCCATCGATTCTCATAACATGGAAACCGAATACAGATTCAACTAAAACAACAGAGCCATCTTTATTATCTAAAATTGCTTGATTAAATTCAGGAACCATTTGTCCATCAGCAAACCAATCATAATGTCCTTTGTTTTCAGTAACACCACCATCGTTAGAAAAAGCAATTGCTAATTCTTCAATTTTCTTAGGGTTTTTCTTAACAATAGCTAAAAGACTATCTGCTAATCTCTGAGCTTCAGGTTTAATTCTTGTTACTTCTGGATTTGCTCTAGTGGCACCAGCGTAGGCGATAAGTATATGTGATGCTTTTAAAGAATCAGGACGGTTTCCTTTTTCTAATAAGATTGCAGTATGATAAGCATTATTGCTTAGGTAAGGAACAACAGTAGCGCCTGGCTCACCATCAAACATGGTAGCTTCAATTTGTAAAGGGAGTTCACCTCTTTTATACCATTTGTCTTCGTATTTCTTATCAGATATAGAATTAGTGAAAACAGTAACTTCATTTAAAGGTATCGTTTTCATTTCCTCATAATACTCATTAAATTTCAATTGTTGTGCCTGACGGTCATCAGCAGAAGGCTTTACATTGAAAACTACATAATCTAAACTTCTAGTTTCTTTTTGTTTGAAACTTTCTTTCTTCTCATTATAGTATTTCTGGTAATCAGCATCTGTTACTTCAACTTTATCATCAGCAATAGATGAATAATCTTGAGCAAGATATTTCACCTCTACTTCAGCTTCTTTTCTTGAATCTGCCATCTTAGCAAATGCTGAAGGATAATAATATGCTTTAGATACCAAGTTGTTGAATTTTGTGTTCAATTGGTCATCTTTAATAGCTCTTTCAAACTCAATCCACTGTAATTGACTTTCACGAGGCATTTGATCCAATCCTTGAAGATATTGTAACACCAATTCTCCATTGAATTCACCTGTGTTTGGGTCTTTAAAATACTGAAGAATATAACGATGAGGATTCGAGCCTTGTACTAAGTTGAATAATTCATCAGCAGTGACTGCCAATCCAATTTCCTCTATCTCTTTTTTCATGATGACTTCTTTCACCATGTTATTCCAAGTATTTTGTTTGATTCTGAATACTTCTGAAGAAGTTAACTGAAGTTTTTGCTTATTTGTTTTTTCAGCTTCAACAGCTTGTTCTACCTCTAAACTAAAATCCCTGTAGGATATTTCTTCTCCGTCTACTACGCCTATATTGACAGCTTCTCTGGTTTGTCCTTTAAATAAATCGCCTAAAATAAAGGCGGCGAGTGCAATACCAATGATTGCTACTAATAATCCGTAGTGCTTTCTAATTTGTCCAATTGCGGCCATAAAACTTAATTTTTTTTACAAGCTGCAAATGTACAATAGATTAGATAAATTAAAAACATTTTTTTACGCTTTGGGAAATTAGTTTTTTAATACTGTGCTTATAAGGTATTCTCATTCATGTGTTATGGGCTTAAATCGCATGTTATCAGCTTTTAATATGGGTTATGGAGCCGAAAAACACCACTTGAGTTATGAGTAGTATTAGTTCTTTTCTATAGGTGTTTTGTAATTTTTTCTATTATTTATTGTGAGACAATTATTTAATTACATCTTATAATTTGATGAGATTGTTTCTTGTTTTTCTGGATACTTTAATCTTGAATAGTATAATGATTATATGATAGATTTGGAGCGCTTATGATTCATATCTACACGAAACTAGTAGATTATCTTGATTTAATAATAAAAAAACTCCAAGAACTAGAATAAAATTCCAGTCCTCAGAGTTTTTTTAATAAA
>NZ_JABKCA010000044.1 GCF_013166655.1 Lentimicrobium sp. L6 | reverse complement strand
TTAAATTTTGAGCAACAAATTGAAAGAGCTTTTTGCTTAAGTTAACGCTAATGCCTGAAGGGGCGCTATATGAATAGTGCGGGCGAAGCCCTTGGATATGGATACAATAAGAGTTCAGGTCGGCTACATAAAGATATAACGAAGACTATTCTGTTTGCCGACCCATAAGCATGAATTTAATTGGCTTACACCCCTTTTGTACTTTTTTTTGGAAAAATCTAGTAAAAACAAACCCAATAATTTACCAATTAAGAACAAAGAAAAATTAAAGAAACTTCATCTCCTCTACATTCTCATCAAATACCTGATTCATTACCATAGCTACAGATCCTAGTAGTTTTACTTTATCTTGAAGAAGAGAAGTCACTACTTCAGTATCTTTTTTAATATGACTGATGGTGTATTTATTCAGAGTATTTTGGATTGGATTGATGAGATATTCTTCAGCCAGTGCAACTTTACCACCTATGATAATCATTTCGGGATTGAAAATATGTACTAAACTCGCTAAGGCTTCTCCTAAGAAATTGCCCAATTTATTAATGATTTCAATGGCAAATAAGTCTCCTTTATTCACCGCCTCAATCACATCGGAAACATGAATTTCTTCCAAATCGCCATTTACTAGTTCTTTTATCAAGCTTTCCTGGCCTTTTTTAATTCCCTGCTGTGCTTGTTCTATAATGGCTCCTCCGGATGCTACTGTTTCTAAGCAACCATACTTTCCACAAGTACAAAGATTTCCATCCTTCACCACATTGATATGACCAAATTCTCCAGCCAAACCACTCTTACCGCGGTAAACAATCCCATTCAAGATCATCCCTAAACCTACTCCATCACAGATATTTAAGCATAAAACATCTTTCTTGTCTTTTGCAAAACCAAAAGCCTGTTCTCCGATAGCCATCACTCGGCTATCGCTATCGATAATGGTTGGTAATTGATAATGATTCTCAAATAATTCAACGATTGATTTACCATTGATCCTTACATCCATATAGGTTTGGCCTGTCTTGGAATTAATTAAGCCAGGAATAGAAACACCGATACCTAAGAATAAAGATCTATCAAGATTTGCCGATGCTAAAAGCTCGTCCAACCTTTTAAAAAGATCGGTGAACATTTCATTTTTATCTTTAACATTACCAAAGTAGGTGACGATTTCTGAAACGGCTTCATTATCCAGATTAAAAACACCTAATTTCACCATTCTACAATCCACATCAATACCAATGATATAGCGTGCATTAGGATTAATTCCATAGAGATTGGGTTTTCTTCCCCCGATAGATTCTCCTATCCCCATGTCTTTGATAATACCCAAATCTATCAGCTCCTGAAGTAACTTGGTAATCGTAGGCGAGCTCATCTTTGTTAAGCGAGCAATATCTGGATTTGATGTTGGCCCTAGGTGATATAAGTATTCAATGATGGCATTTTTTTGAAATATTTTCTTAAGTTCTACGTTAGATACACCATTAGTAGACACTGACTTTTCAAGTAGACTTTTATTCATTGATGGGATTTTAGCTTTTGATTTTTTCTAAAGTCGCTAAAGTAATGAAATTATTTAAGAAAGTAATTATTTTGAACATTTTCTTATTAACCAATATAGGATTTCAATATATCATTCATTAATTTGAGAGCTAAAAATCTGCTATTAAACGAATTAGAAGCCTTCAGTTTTTATTAAAAAAATCCACAAGAAACTGTAATTTTGGAAACAATTTGACCATATCTCCTTTTTTCAATTTAAAATTTTAGAAAGATGAAAAGTATTAACCCTTGCAATGGCACTTTAATAAAGGAATATCAAGAACTTAGCACAGACCAAGTAAGGCAACATATTGATAAAGTTCAAAAAGCTTGGATTTCGTGGAAAAAAACCACTTTTGAAGAGCGTTCTAAACTCATGCTTGCTTTGGCACAGGAATTGAGAAAAAACCAAGAAGAATATGCTTCTATCATTAGCTTAGAAATGGGGAAACCCATTATGGAAAGCTTGGGAGAAGTGGGAAAGTCAGCCTGGGTATGTGAGTATTACGCCAATGAAGCTGAGCAAATGTTGAAGGATGAAATACTCGAATCCGATACCAAAGAAAGCTTTGTGAGTTTTGAACCCATGGGAGTGATATTAGCGGTGATGCCTTGGAATTTCCCTTTTTGGCAAGTCTTTAGATTTGCGGCTCCAGCTTTAATGGCCGGGAATGTAGGTTTATTAAAACATGCCAGCAATGTAATGGGCTGTGCAGAAGCTATTGAAAGCTGTTTTATAAAAGCTGGATTCCCTGAGAATACTTTCAAAAATTTAGCGATTGGAAGTTCCAAAGTGGAAGCCATTATCAAAAATCCACATATTAAAGCAACTACTTTAACCGGAAGTGAATATGCGGGTAGCAAAGTGGCCGGAACATCAGGAAGTGAATTAAAAAAATCGGTTTTGGAACTGGGTGGATCTGATCCTTTTATCGTATTAGAAGATGCCAATTTGGAGGAGGCCGCTTATTGGGGTGTATTCTCTAGATTATTAAATAATGGTCAGAGTTGCATCGCCGCTAAGCGATTTATTCTTCATGAAGTTATAGCTGATCAGTTTTTAGACTTGATTCAAAAAGAGATTAAGAATTGGAAAATCGGAAACCCCATGGAGAAAGACTGCAAACTCGGCCCACTCGCCCGACCCGATTTACTCATCGACCTCGAAATACAATTAAAAGATGCTGTGGATAAAGGCGCTGAAATTATCGAAGGTGGAAAAGCCATAAGTGGACCTGGAAATTATTTTGAGCCCACCATCATCAAAAACCTGACTCCTCAGATGAACATCTATCATGAGGAAACCTTTGGCCCTGTTTTCTCCATTTATATTATAAAAAATGAGGAGGAGGCCATTATAATAGCTAATGAGAGTGCATTTGGATTAGGAGCCAGCTTGTGGACCAATGATAAAGAAAGAGGAGTGAAATTAGCCCGACGAGTGGAGAGTGGTGCGGTTTTCGTTAACGGAATGACCAAGTCCGATCCTCGTCTACCTTTCGGTGGAATAAAAAAATCTGGTTTCGGTAGAGAGCTGTCCCATTATGGCATTAAGGAATTTCTGAATATTAAGACTATCTGGGTGGGGTGAGATTGATTGCTTCTAATCAAAAACCAAACGAAAGCGGATATTCTGACCAAACCTATCTGTCCAGCTCGGTAAAAATAGAAGAAAAAAAGGAAGAAACACATCAGTGCTTCTTCCTTTTATTGATTTTACCGAATGATATCTAAAAACCTATATTACTTTGAAGATAAACCTCTACTTTTAAGTAAAGGCTCAATAACGGCTTCTCGTCCACGGAAATTGATATACATTTCCAATGGATCGACTAAACCATTAGGCTCTAAAATGTTTTCGCGGAAAGATTTTGCTGTTTCCTTATCAAATAAACTAGTTTCAACAAAAGCTTCAAAAGCATCGTTGTCTAAAACACCCGACCATAAATAACTATAATAGCCTGCAGAATATCCTCCAACAATATGAGAGAAATAAGTGGTTCGGTAACGAGGAGCTATTTCAGGTATGAGTTTTCGTTCTGCAAAGAATTCATTCTCAAAGGCTCTAACATCAATATCTTGCTCTTCAGTTAGAGAATGGTATTCCATATCGATAAGTGCAGCTGCAACAAATTCAACAGTGATAAATCCTTGATTAAAAAGGCTTGCATTTTGTATCTTCTCTACCAACTCATTGGGAATGGTCTCTCCAGTTTCGTAATGTTTAGCATATACCTTTAAAACTTCTGGATGCATTGCCCAATGTTCCATAAGTTGAGAAGGCAATTCGGTGAAATCGCGAGCCCTATAAGTTGATTGATATCTCACATTGGAAAACAATCCGTCTAAAGCATGACCAAATTCATGGAATACAGTTGTTACATCATCAATACTAAACAAAGAAGGTGCATCTCCTACTGGAGCAGGTGCATTGGTTACAAAAGTAATTACTGGAGTAATTTTTTCGCCATCAACAATTTTAAAGCTTCTATATGCACCACACCAAGCACCACCACGCTTACTTGGTCTTGCATAAAAGTCTTGGTATAAAACGCCGATATGGGTTCCATCTGCTTCTTTTACTTCATAGGCAAAAGCATCTGGATGTGGTTTTGGAATGTCTTGAATTTCGGTAAAAGTAATCCCGTATAATTGTTCAGCCACATAGAAAATAGCATTTTGCACATTCTCGCGAGAGAAATAAGGACGAATCTGGCTGTCTTCGAAAGCATATTTATCAGCGCGTACTTTTTCAGCATAATACCACCAGTCTGAAGCTTCCAATTTAAAGTTTCCGCCTTCAGCATCGATAATGGCTTGCATATCTTCGATTTCCTTTTTAGCCAATTCTAATGAAGGCCACCATAGTTGGTCTAATAAATCATAAACACGCTCGGATGTTTTAGCCATGCGTGTAGATAGAATCAAGTCGGCATGACTTTCAAAACCTAAAATCTTAGCTTTTTTCACTCTTAGGTTGGTGATTTGAGCAGAGATTGCCTTATTGTCTCTTTCGTTATCATTATCACCACGCATGGTGTAAGCCGTATAAATCTGACGCCTTAAGTCGCGGTTAGTAGCATAAGTAAGGAAAGGATACATACTTGATCTTTGGGTCGTAAACACCCACTTACCTTCTAAACCCACACGATTGGCTTCCTGTGCACCAGCAGCTTTAACACTTTCTGGCAAGCCATCTAAATCTTTTTCATCTTCAATAATAAGTTGATAGGCATTGGTCTCACCCATTAGGTTTTGACCAAACTGTACTGCCAAACTAGAAAGCTTTGTATTGATTTCGGAGAGCTTTGCTTTTTCTTCGGCAGGAAGATTAGCACCGTTTCTTACAAAACCACCGTACATATTCTCTAGCATATATAATTGATCTGGATCTAATTTTAAGCTTTCTCTTTGCTCATATACCACTTTAATACGCTCAAATAATTCTTGATTGAACCTAATCTCATTACCATGAGCCGAACGTAAAGGAGAAAGCTCCTTAGCTAAACTCTGTAATTCTGGTGTAGTATTGGCTCCATTTAAACCACCAAATACCGAACTTACTCTGCTTAAAAAAGCACCTGTTTTTGAATAAGCCACTATGGTATTCTCAAAAGTTGGTGCATCAGGATTACTCACAATAGCCTCAACTTCTGCTTTTTCCAATTTCATTCCTTCTAAAAAGGCGGGCATATAATGCTCTGCTTCAATTTTATCGAATGGAGGAACCTCAAAAGGAGTCTCGAATTCCGAAAAGAAGGGATTGTCGCTGTTGGTCGTTTGCTGTTTTTCTGTATTGCAAGAAGCTAGACCTAAGCTGACAACGAAGAATAACATGATAATTTTTTTCATAAAAATATTTTTAAAATGGCTAAATGATTTTGCGCGATAAAAATAGGTCTTTTTAAGCTTCTGTTCTTAATAAGAATAGGTTTTGTTGGTCACAGATAATATTTGCCTAAATTTACCAATCCCAACGATGATGTTATAGACATTATACTGGGAAGCAATTATATAAATGTGCCTGATGGGTGGTGGACCAAATTTTAATAAATACCATCCTCAAAATAGGTTCTAATAATCCAATGAATATGCATGCAAACGAAGAATTCTCAAATCAAGTGATATTACCAGATCTACTCGCTCCAATAGAAGTTCAAGAATTTGAAGCTCTGGAAAAGAAGTATAAACTTATCAACCAAATAGGCGCTGCCATTATATTATTTATAGCACTGACTATCTTTTTCCTGAGTATCCAATTCTCAACTGGTGATATCCCAATCTTAGTATCAATGGGCATACCTTCTGTCTTTGTATTGATATTTATTTTGAGATTTGTCCTCGTCATTCTCGGTTTTCCCAAAAAAGGATATTTGCTTCGAGAACAAGATATATCATTCCGTAGAGGACTTCTGATTTACAAACTAACCACCATTCCATTTAATCGAATACAACATGTAGAAGTGAGTCAGAATATGATGGAAAAGAGCTTTGGTTTGTCGAGGGTTAAAGTATTTACAGCTGGAGGTAGTGTGAGCGATCTTTCTATCCCTGGGCTATTGCCAGATAAAGCCCTTCAAATAGAATCCTTTCTCTTATCAAAAGTAAACCAGCATGACTAAGCCTGATTTAACAAAACCCACTCGACAAGAACCTCGAGGATTTTTAGCGGTTTTCGCTTTTGAACTTCAAGCTAAATTACGAGCCTACTGGCCTATGCTCATCCTTATCTTTGCTCAGAAGCATCGACTACCAGAATCTATAACTATTCCTATGGTCATAGGGATTATTATCCTATTAATACTTGTTCACTCCATTCTTTTTTACCTGAATTTCTACTTTTTTATTGATGAGAATCAGTTTATTCTTAAAAAAGGATACCTCCGCAAGAAAGTACTTTCTATACCATTGGATCGTATACAGAGCGTGAACACAAATCAGAATCTCTTACAGCGGCTACTAAATGTACATTCCCTTGAGGTAGAAACCGCAGGCTCAGTAGGAAAAGAATTAAAGATATATTCCTTAAGTGGAGCTTATACCGAGCATTTAACTGAATTCTTGCAATCACATAAGGAAAAAGCAAATGAAAAAGATTCTGAATCCATTTCTAATGACAATGAAGAAAAAGAAATTCTAAAACTAAGTCCCTTAGATTTATTGCGAATAGGCATCAGCCAAAACCATCTGAAAACAGGATTAATTATTCTTGTTTTTACTTCTCAAATAGTAGATCAGATTCAAGATTTATTCAAAGAAGAAACCGATGCTTATTCTGATTCTTTTCAAAGCATTATAGCGAACTCAAGTATCTTGTTTTTTGCTGGATTAACTATTATTGCTCTACTCGCCTCCGTCCTCGCTACACTTCTATACACCGTCATCAAATATTACGATTTTAGATTGGTCAAGCATCAAGAAAGTTATAAAATTACTACTGGTTTAATTGATAAGCGTAAGGTTTTACTTCCATTCAATAAAATACAGCAACTCAACTGGGAAACCGGCCCCATAAAAAAGATATTTGGTATTTTTAGAATTAGCTTTAAACAAGCGGTAAGTAAACAGACCAAGCAAAAACAAGTGGCTGATGCTCCCGGTTGTCTTGAGCATCATATTTCAAGTATTAGAGGTGAATTATTTAAGGATGATTTGCCTGACCATAGCGAAAAGATTTATTCACATCCCAGATACTTTAATTTGCTATGGCTTCAAAGAGGAGTAATTCCTGCCATAGCCCCAAGCGTATTCTATTTTCATGAACCTTTATTGCTCATTGCTGGAGTTGCATGGTTAATTATATCTGGGCTATACTGCCGGATGATGGTCAGGAAAAGCTATTTTCAGTTTAATAAAACGCAATTGATTGTGGGCAAAGGAGCCATTAATACCGAGTGGCAACAAGCAGAATCTTTTAAAACACAATCTGTTGATTTCAGGCAATCCTTCTTTCAAAAAAGAAGGGGCTTGGCCACCTTAAGGGTAAATAATGCTTCAGGACAAATGAATATCCCCTATATTTCCGAAGATATGGCACATCAACTGATGAACTATCTTCTTTATCATGTGGAGACTTCTCGGGAAAAATGGATGTAATACCAATTGTATTATTATTGAGCCTTTTGTGAAATATGAAATTTCAATAACTTGTTCTGAAATTGTGTCGGATTTAATGCCGATAAGCCATCCCGATTTTTTGGGACAGAATTAAAGAGGTTTCATAAGAAATTCGAAATAAAGCCTGTCTGCTGCCAAGGCTGGCTTGCCTAACTGCCAGGTAGACTCATTTCAATTCATTATAGGGATAAATAAAACCAGTTCGGATAAAAACTCAATGCTTAAGAAAGCAATAAAAGAAAAATTTGATGGCATAACTATCTTATTTATAACGATCATATCGTAAATCTGCTCTAGCTTGGAGTAAGAGGATACACTATCCTTCAATCGTAATAAACTATTGTATGAATGTCCAATTTCAATGCCCAGAAGAAATTGCATTCCATCGTCTATTAAAAGTACTTATCTAATTTCGAAGTGGAATGACCTCATCTGGTGAGCCTATAAGGAAGCTGGATTTTTCGTGTAGAAATGCTTCTTTTTGAGCTTTTTATTGCTAAATAAAAAAGCGATTTTGATTAATTAAAAACCCCCATAACTTGTAAGGTATCCCAGAGATATTCGATTACCTTTGCTTTTTTTTACAAATATCAGATAAGGCATATCTAAATGAGAATATCAAAATATCAACTTTCAGAGACCATATATCTTTACACGCTTGTGCTTATTCTCCTTGCAGCTATAGCCTATAGTGGTGGCCGAAGGCATCTTTTCACTAAATCAAATATAGAGGTCGTTGTTACCTTAGAATCGGTACAAAACATCTTCCCAGAGGCAAATTCTTTTCTAAAATCCAATAGTAATATAATAGAAGTTAGGTCAGGAGAAATAGAGATAGGAAAAGCATTGGTTTCTTCTGATTATGTGACAGATAATATAGGTTATGGAGGGCTCGTGCCGATACTCATAGGTCTTGATGATAAATATAATGTAAAGGGGATAAGCTTGCTAAATAGCGGAGAGACGGTTGATTATTTAGCCTATGTTACTCGTGGTGACTTTTTACAACAATGGAATAATTTATCGCTTCGTGAGGTGAAAGAGCAAAGTGTAGATGGGGCTACTGGTGCTACAATGAGCAGCAATGCTATTATTAAAGGAATGAAAGGAACAGCGGCAGTATTTTATAATTCGCCAATAGATAGTTGGGAAAAACAGCCAATTTTAAGCACGATAAAAGATGTGTTATTTTTGGTTGTTGTCTTGCTATCGCTAGCGTTTGCATTTGGAAAGGCTCATAAGAAACTACGCCCTTACTATTTGGTTTTGGTAGTTATAGTGGTTGGAATTGTACTGAACAAAACCCTTTCGATATTTTTATTATACAGTTGGTTATTAAACGGAATTCCGTGGGTGCTTAACTGGCAATCGGTAATGCTATTTGTTTTAGCCATAGGCATATCATTTTTAGGAAAGCGAAAGTATTATTGCAACTACCTCTGCCCAATGGGAGCATTGCAAGAATTGGTAAATAAGGTTTCGCCATTTAAAAAAAAGATATTGCCAAAATCGTGGAAAAACTTATCGATAAGAGAGGCGTATCTATTCTTTATTGCAGCTATACTATTGTTTGGTTTTTCACCTCAATTAAATCATTTTGAACCTTTTATGATGTTTTCGTTCAGAATAGCAAGCTATGGTTTCTTTATAGCTGGAGGTTTAATTGTTATTTTATCTCTTTTCTTTAACAAACCTTATTGCACAGTCTGCCCAACAGGATGTTTCATGGATACTATTTCATATAAAAAACAAGCTCTTAAAAATACAGAAGATGGAAAAAAGTAAAATTTTAAATATTGGCTTAGCTTTTATCGTATTGGTATTGGTTGTTATGTTAACGCAAAAAGAAGAAACGACGCGTTTGATATCGTTGCCTGCACAGTTAACTTCAGGTTTTGCGGAGAATGATTCGACTGTAAATAATTTTGAAAAAAAATCGTTGGGCATAATATCCGCCTTGTATCCTAAACCAGCATTAGTTATTGGATCATATGATCAGGATGGGAAGCCTAATATGATGACTGCAGCATGGGTGAGTATTGCCAATTCGCAGCCGCTTAGCATTGCTGTATCTATGCGTCCAGCTACCTATTCATATCACAACCTTACCAATAAGAAGTTTTTTACGGTGAATATTCCAACTGAAGAATTAACAAAATATGTTTCTTATGTAGGGAAATATTCAGGAAAGGATATGGATAAGTTCAAAGAAACTGGGCTTACACCTGTAAGAGGAGAATTTGTTGATGCACCCTATATTAAAGAATTTCCTAT
Organism: Lentimicrobium sp. L6; assembly: GCF_013166655.1. Lineage (NCBI taxonomy): Bacteria > Pseudomonadati > Bacteroidota > Bacteroidia > Bacteroidales > Lentimicrobiaceae > Lentimicrobium > Lentimicrobium sp. L6. The sequence continues at coordinate 36,874 of NZ_JABKCA010000044.1, read as the reverse complement.
AGTGATTGAGTGTGAACTAACGGAATATCATGATTTGGGCTCTCATAGACAATTCATAGGAAAAGTAATTGATGTAAAGGCTGACAAAGCTGTATTGGGGGCAAATGGTACTATTGATATGAATCTGCTAAAACCAATTATCTATGCCAATGGCGGCTATTATGGAGCAGGTAATTTTATAGGTATGCAGAGTGATATGTTTGAGCAGGTGGACGGGAAACCTTTTATTCCGTCAGTAAAAAGGACATATGCCAACGAAACATTGAAGACCATTCATAATAGAAAAAGTGTTAGACACTTTACTAATGACACTGTCTCTAAAGCCCAGTTGGAGCTTCTAGTAAGAGCGGGCATGGCTGCTCCTTCAGCAGTCAATCGTCAATCGTGGGCTTTTTATGTCGTTACAGACAAAGCCACACTAAAGAGACTCAGTGAGAAATTGCCCTATGGTAAAATGTTAGCACAGGCCCAAGCAGCTATTGTAGTATGTGGTGATATGGACAAAGCAGGCAAGCTCAAAGACAAAGACTATTGGGTGCATGATTGTGCTGCAGCATCAGAAAACATCCTATTGGCAGCAGAGAGTATTGGCCTAGGAGCTGTATGGACAGCAGCATTTCCCTATGATGATAGAACAATAGCAGTGGTAAAAGAGCTGAATCTACCCGAGAATCACATTCCCCTCAATGTCATTCCCATAGGTTATCCAACAGGAGAAGACCAAGCAAAAGACAAGTGGAAATTAGAAAATCTAATTTGGAAATAACACCCAAAAAACATCCAAATTGCCGATATAAACTATTTTGACTAAACCCTAAAAAAAAAGAGCCAATACACCACAAAGGTGAATCTGCTCTTTTCCATTATCTCCTATTAGCGTCTTAGGCTAAGGGTTTTACTTTGAATATCTACCTACTTTTAATTTTGAAATAGCAGCATCGATATCTATTCTTACTTTTTGCTCGCTTGCTTCATAGTTTGAAGTCACATAATCACCATTCCCATTTTTTTGGAAGTTATCTAATTCCATATCTACTAAAAAGGATTCTGATTCTATCAAGCAACCTGCTTCTTGTGGAATATCGACTCTTATGGAAGCTGCACCTGCATCTATCTTGATAAAGGTATCTTCTTGTAGATCTCCAATTTTTACTTTTATTGCAGAGGCTCCACCATCGATATCCAATTTGCTCACTCTAAATTTTCTGAAATCGGCTCTAAAATCTGCTGCTCCAATATCTAAGTCTAAATCCCATTCTACTTTTGGGTTTAATTTAATAGAGGCTCTATTTCTATTGGTGCCATTTCTTATCACGCCATCCTCTAAGTCGATATTAATTTCAGCGGTATTCCCGTTCATTACCATATTGCTGGTATATGGGCCAATATTGCTATAGGCATCAAAGTCTATGATGTGATCATCCGTAGCTTCATCTATTCTAAATTTTCCAGCAGCTATGTCCATATTCAGCTTGGCATTAGTGATATTGGAGGTTGAATCTTCGTCGAATTTGAAATTGTAATAAGTATCATCATCGTCATCATAATCCTCGTCATCATCATTTCCATAATTCATATGAACATTTTTATCGAATTTATTGATGATGTGATCTTGCCACCAAAATGTTTTATCACTTGTAGAAGCATAAACCAAAGCAAATACCGCAATCAACAATCCCCCAACTGTTTTATACATCGGTTTCATTGGTAAAATACTAATTCCCCACAACACTAATAAAAGAGGCCATAGTCCAACTAAAGCAGAGAAACTAAAGTTGATTAAATCCATGTTATCTAGAATAAAGAGTCCGCCAACGGCTACTAAAAGGACTCCCCAAAATATATTACGATTTTCCATCTTGATCAGTTTCTTGTTTCTTATTATTATAATTCACTTTAATGATAGCCAATCCAGCAATAATTAAAGCTGCAGGCCATAGGTATTCCCAGCTCAGCCAAGGAAAGAAATCATCAGCTAGAAAGAACATTCCTATCATTATCAATAGGGCGCCTCCAATTAGGTTTCCATTTTTCCTTCTTTTTAGCACTTCTGGGTCCAGAGACTTACTTTTATCTTTTGCACCAAAAAAGTCTTCTTTAGCTCCCTTAGATTCAGCACCAAAAGGCTCTGCTTTGGGTTCTTGAGCATTGTCATTTGCTTCTGTTTTTTCATTGGCACTTGTGGATTTGTTTTCGAAAAAATCGTAATCGATTTCCGCCTTGGGAATGAATATCCACATTAGAAGATATATTAAAACACCGCCACCTCCTGTAAAGGTCAATACGATAAATAATATCCTGAAAATCACCGGGTCGGTTCCGAAATACTCTCCCAAACCTCCGGAAACGCCTCCTATAACTGAGTCTTTTAGACTTCTCCTTAATTTCTTTGTTTCCATGTTGTTTAATTTTGTCTTTTTGACGGCATTTTTAAATAGAGGTTACAGTATTAGGTGATTAGAATTGAATTTTTAGTCTGATGGCTGTGTTTTCTGGTATTTCGTGGATATATAATGATTTCTGAAACCCCAATTAAACCTTGAATTCATAAACTTGGAACATTCGCTAGTTCCACGCAAATATATACCCAAAGGCCGCATAAGAAAATAGAGTAAATTGAATCTTGAGCCCCACCTAAAGTTTACCTGGCTAGTCAACCGACAGAGGAGGCTGGATTTCAAGCATCTTGCCTTTGAACCTGGAATTCATAAACTTGGATAAACTTAAGGGATCAAAGCCTTGAGTATAGCGAAAGGATTGAGGCCCTGATTTGCTTATTGGTAAGTCAAAAACACTTATTTACCAAACAATAGGCTTGGTCATATCGAAACTCAGGGCAGACTTATACTTTAGGTTCATGATTTAGAATCGACATATATTTTAATAAAGAGAAAATCTAACCACGGATTCCGCTAACCGAAGCGAAGCGAGCTCACTGAAAGTAATTTTCACAGATTATTTTAAATTTGTGTTAATCCGCGGATAAAATAAAAGTATGCGTTTGCCCTGTATCGAAACTGTCATTCTTTATTAACAAACCAACAGAAGGCTGTAAGCTCGGACGATGCTTCACCAATGCATCATTCAATATGAAATAATTATCCAGATCCAGGGACGCGATGCTTTACAACTATAGTTCGCCTAAAATCCTGAATACTAAAACAACTGTTTGCCCTCTCCTTTGCATACTTGGTGTAAACCTCTCTTTGCGGTCTTGGCGTGGGGTCTTCTAAGACCATAATCCCAAGAAAACAAAAAACTATCACTCTAAATACTCCGGGCTTTTTTTGACTATCTAGTTTCAGGGACGCTATCCTTTACAAGGCTATCATCCCTTAGCTATGCCTGACGAAAAAAAATCTAAAAAAATGCTCCAAACCAATAACTTTAAATTCTTTAGGCACTTTAATTTACTTTATTACTTCTACAAAACCACCCTCACTATGCCCGCCAAACTCCGGTGCATAGATAGACTGTACCTCTGCTGGGCCTAGATTGAGCTTTCCGCTAATAGTGGCATTTAATTCGTATTCTATCACAAATTTACCTTTGGGTAGGTGATAGATAAAATAGTCGGTGGCCACATCGCCAGGAGCTTGATAATAGGAAATAGAACCTTGCCAATGATAACCAGACAGTGGATTCTGATTTTCGAAGCCTGCGGGTAAATAATCGCGCAAGTGCACAAAATCCATAGCCTGCTTATTATTTAAAATCATGCGAACTACAATTCTGTCGCCCAATTCTATTTTGGCTCCATCTTCTAATGCTAATAGCTCGTTTTTCCCATCTTCTGTCTTGGCTACAAACACTTGCTTTTGCAATTCCACACCACCTTCATGGGCATCAATTTCCGACATCTTTTCGAAATACTGATCGTAGAAAGCTCCGAAAATCATTCCCTTACCTTCTTTTCTGATTTCAAATCCTTCTAGTGCTTTTGGAATCTCGTTTCCTCTCCAGGTGATTTTGAAATATCCAGTTCCGGCATTTCCATCTATCAGTTGTTCTTCACCATTTATTATAAGGTATACTTTTGGACTATTCGACAAAGCAGTACTTCCGTTTAGCATAGCGAAACAGGCCTGTGCAGTGGCTTTATTATCACCCCAATCGTTGGCACGCTTTTGCTGCAATAACCAAAGTTTCATGCCTTCTATCCATTGATCATCAGTCTTAGCTAAGCTAAATAGCGAAATCATCTCTGCTTGTTTTCTCACCGACTCGTAACGCTGGAAGTCTCTCCAATAGATTCCTCCATTTTCATCAGTCAAGGATATATCTTTAAGAGCGGCCATTAATTCATTAGCCTCCTCAAAACGACCATTATACCATAATATACGAGCCAATCCCATTTTCTGAGATAATGATTTCTGATGTTTCTTTTCCGTCATCTTATTGAGGAAATAATCGAATGCAATTTGCTTTTCTTTTAATGGATAAGACTCTATGAAATAAGCTCTAGCTGAAACCAAACCATGGGCAGAATATCCTGTTTTTTTATTCAAAGCTTTCTGATAATTGATTTCAATTTCATCATCTAAATACTTCACTAAGTTCTTAATCAGATTTTTTATGGCATATTCTTTTTCAGGATTAATAATCCCTGCTTCTAAAAGCTGACCAAGCCCAGCAGAAATTTCAGCCGAGATATAAGTACTTGTTGGCATTCCATCTATCCAAGAAAAACCACCATTCGACTTTTGCAGTTCTTGAAGCTTCATTAATGCAGACTCCAATTGATAATTCAAATTGTTCTCATCGAATAATCTAGCTATTTCTCTTTTTCTGAGGCTTTGGTTTTCGGCATTGAACACCCATGGAGTTTCTTCTATCATTACCTTTTTCAGCTCTGGGTTTTGGAATAATTCCGATTCTAATTCCTCTGGCGAAAGTTGTTGCCATTGCTTAAATACTTCTTGAATCTCAGGATTCGTTTTTACAATATCCGAAGCCATGGCATGGATAAAATAATAATTAAACCAAGACAAAGCATTGGGCTTTTGAGGCAAGGCATAATTGGGTAAAGCCTGAACCACATACCATAATGGGTTTGTGGTGATTTCTAGAGTCAATTCATCCTGATTTGGTCTTTCCACCTCTCTCAAAGATAGCTCCTCTGGCGTGATACTATTTTGTGTAGAAAGACAGAAAGGATAAGTATCAGTCAGGAAATGAAGCTGACTGAGTACTGGAAGAATATGCTCTTCACCATCGCTATGCGCTGGGCCTTGAGCCAATACCCTGATGATAACTGCACCTATTTCTTCTGGAACTAGAATACTCCAACTGACCTCTGCTTGTCCTTTTGCAGAAATACTCAAACTCTGCTCACTTACTTGTCCACTCACCAACATATTCAGTGGCTCTTTGGTAGCCGCATCTAAAATTTCTAACTCTGCATTTATAACTTGTTCCTCCTCTAAAAGATTTAAAATCTTAGTACTTAATGTCATTTGATCACCACCTCTTAAAAAGCGAGGAAGATTGGGCATCACCATTAATTCTTTCTGAGTCACTACTTCCTGAGTAAAATGACCTATTTCCATATCTTGAGTCGTTGCCATCACCATCAATTTCCATCTTGTTAAAGCTTCAGGGCTGACAAAATTTAATGAAACCTGTCCCGCCATATCTGTCTTTAATTGAGGATAGAAGAATGCCGTTTCCTCCAGGTTTTTTCTTGGTGTGACAGGTTTGGGTTCTGTTTTTGGGTTTTCTGGTTCTTCTTCAATTACCATATTTGTTATTGCCACGCTTCTAGGTTGTTCTGGAATTGCTTCTGAATCCATGTCAGCTTCCGCCTTCATACCATCCATCATTGGCATGGCACCTGCACCAGCCATTTTCGAATACATAATCCTGTTATTACGAGAAGAATTAGTGAAAGCCAGTTCTAAAGGACTAGGATTAGAAAATGAAGGATAGGATGGTGAATCATATCTATTTCTAGTTTCGGAGAAATAGCTACCTAAAGAACTCCAATTAAACGGATTATTCTTAGGGTGATAGGGCCATAAAGTCCAATTATTCTCCTGAAAAACATCTAAAGAAGCATCATACATGGCCGCTAAAACTTCGGCATCCACTTGCGCTCCATCTCTATTTCTGATTTTGAGCTTCCAATGCTCTTTAGTTCCAGGTTCCATGGGGCTTCTAAAGGTGATTAATTCCACTTTTAATTCTTTATTATCGAAAGGAATGCTGATGTTTTGAGAAACATCGTGAACTTGATTATTAGCCACAAAGAAAAGCTGTAAGCTCAAACCTCCTCTATAATTCTCTGTAATAGGAATACTTATATGATTCAATCCTTTAGAAACTTTATACCAAGAAGAAGTAATCATTTCGGAACCTGAGCTTAACTGATAATAGTATTGAGGATTCTTTACAGAAGACCCAAAGCTAAAATGCAATGTATCTCCAACTTTTGCATTTTGGTGATTCATTATATGGAAGAACTCTTCGGCTGAAGCCAATTTATTCTCTTTGGAAGAGAATATTTTAAAGGACGCCGTATCTTTCACTTCTATTCCATTTTTATCTACCGTACTTAAAGTCATTTTATAACTGCCAATTGGTAAAGACTGGAAAATGCTTTTAGGTATGATGGAATCTATTTCTGTTTGCAGGGTTTTCTCTAGAACTGTAGCTTCAATTTTCAAAGGAGCACGTTTTTGAGCAAATACAAAATCTTTATAATCCTTTTTCAACTTTTCAGGAGAAATGAGGAGGGTATCCACATTCACTTTCACTAAACGACTAAGTTTTTCCTTCGTAATCAGCTTTTCCAACTTAAAGTGGATTTGGCTATTGAGTTTTTTGCCATTTGGGGTTTCAGCCTTCACTTCCACATCTTTGGGATGTTCCAAATCCATCACCTCAGGTAAATTAGTGGAGATGAGTATGGATTGTTTACCCAGTCGGATATCCATACTAGCAGTATGAGTTTCACCACTTTCATCACTTACTTCTGCTGTGATTTGATAATTAAACCAAGGCAAGAACTCTATATCATAAGGAGCAAGCGCCAAGAAACTGATTTCAAATTCGCCTTGTTCATTGGTTGAAACTTCACCAGCGCTAATATCTAAATCCTCAATTTGCGGCCAAAAACCCCAGCGCCAAGGCATAAATACTGCACGACTGATTCTATACTTCACTTTTGCATTCTGAACACCAATACCAGCAAAATACGTTGCATTTCCCGACAAACTCACCTGATCGTTCAACTGAAATTCTACGCTTGGGCTTTCTAAATTCACTTCAAATTTAGGACGTTTATATTCCTCCATTTTAAAACTTACACTCCCCTTTCCATCAGAAATTCTCATATTTCCAGTTAATCCAGAAAGTGGTAAAACAAAACTACCTGCAACAGAACCAAATTCATTGGAAGTCACATTTATAGTTTGAATGACTTTGCCATTGGTGCTATATAACTTCACCTCTTTGCTTAGCTTAGCAATAGGCTCCACATCGTTTTTCTTTTGATTGGTGAAGATTCCCTTAAAATACACTTTTTGACCTGGCCGATAGATGGCTCGGTCTGTGAAATAGTAATGTTTTTCATTGGTTCTATCCGTTTCATGATATTCTCTTACATATACATTTCCACTTTTCCATTCGTCTTGTCCTTTGGATATTATAAAGGTGATTTGCTTTCCATTCACATTCATATATTGGAAAGTTCCATCTTTTCCAGATGTGATAGTCTCTTCTAGTTTAGATAGATTGGTTCGTGTAGAATACTCCCATTGAGAAGAGTAAACTTCAACTTTTGCTTTATCTATTGGTTTTCCTGTTTCCCTATCTACTATCAAGAAATGCCCATCGTTTCCCCTACTGATGAGTTGTAACCCGGTCACCCAGAACTCCCCCATTCGAAGTTGGTCTTTTTCCAGATTAAAATCGGGACCCGTACTAGCAATAATAGCATAATGCCCCACTCCCAATTGAGGGAGTTCGAATAATGCTTTCTTCGCAGAAAGGTAGTTTTGAACAGTCAGAGCATAGTCAAATTCTGCTATCAATGGGGAATTCAAATATTTCGATATCTGATCTTCACCTCTGCTATTTCTTTCTATAATTTCGTCCTCAGATAATTGAATAATTTTAAACCAAGCCTGAGTCATATTTTGAAACGAAATAGTAGAAAATGCAGCTTGATTTGGAAGAATAACCCCATCCATAGAAATATTCAATTCTTTGGCTTGAAGACTAGTCAATACGCCTTTAAAATATTTGGAGTTCCTGTCTACCTCAATCATGGCTTGACAAATGGCCTCAGCTTTTCTTAAATCATATTCATTACCGGTATTCCATTTATACTGGTTTATCAATTCCTCAGCTAAAAATTCACTTCCTGCTTGTCCTTTATAATTCTCAAAAACATTGTTTAGCGTTTTTAATAAAAGGGATTCTTTATCATCAATTTGCCCATTGCTCTTTAGATATGCTATTCGCTGTGATTCTGCATATAGAAATGCATTTGGTGTTTTATTGCCTTGATGTTTTTTAATCAGTTTTTGAAATAATTGAATGGTTTTTACTTTAGCGCTTTTGGCTTCAAAATCATTAAATATCACATTTACAAACTGACTGTCATCTCCAAAAAGCATCACCTGATTCAAAATCACCAAATCCTCTTGAGCTGAGTTAGAAAACTCAGAGGCGGAATAAAAAGCGATGGCTTTCCAAGCCACAAAGTCAAATAGTGTGGGGAAGGTTTTGAAATCCTTTTCTTGATCCAGAAAAATCTCTTTCCAAGGTTCTGATGGTGACTTCATCAATAAACCTTCTTCGGCTAATGCTGCAGAAATCAATTTCTCTTTTTCCTCTCTAAAATTCTCCTGACTCCAAGCTTCTAGGTCTTTTGCCACTCGTCCACTCACATGCAAACGCCCACGAATATCCCATTGGTTTCGCTGATAATATTGCTGATACAAATCGCTTAAGGCGATGGATAAGAGTGCTTTCTCAATTCCATTACTAGCAGATAGAATCTCCTTAATTTCTCCAATTGATTTCTTTAGGGCCTCCTCTTCATAGGCTTGACGGAAATTACTTTTATAAATCAAGCTCTTGATTAGCTGTACAGAATTATCCTCTTTTTGAGCTTGAATAAATATGATCTGACATTGCTCTAATGCTTGAGCAGACAAGCCTTTTTTCTCTAAATCATTAATTTGTTTCCAACTTTTTTCAAAATCAAAAGTTTGAGCCATCATTGTATTTCCAATAAGAATACTTAGGCCTATGAATAGAATTTTCAGTGATTTCATCATGCGGATATTTATTTGAAAGGTGAAATTACAATTTTGATGCCAAAAAAATAAAATAAAAAAAATGCCCCCCCACAAATGAAGAGCCAAATCTATATATTTATCATTTAAATCTCAAAATCGATATCCTAAAAGAAAAATATTTTTATTCGTCCAGGAAGATAAATTCATATAATAGGAAATCCCTTGAGAAATCTGGTATCTATATTCCACTGAGAAGCTTTTCCACATTACACCTGCACCTAAGGCACCACCAAAACTCCAACTCCTTACATCCTCAATAGCCAGACCTTCTTTCACCGTATTATTAAACTTATTCTCGACTTTTGAATAATTAGTAGTCCCAATTACAAAGGAGTTTAACACCCCAACATTAGCAAATAAACTTACCTTTCCTACAGTTTGCTTATAACGGAACATATTGACTAGAATCAAATTTGAAGAACCAATTTCCACATACTCTTTAGAATACCTGTCTTCATAGCTATTATTAGTTTCATAGCTAGTATATGCTAGTTCATTATATAAGGAGACCTTTCCCTTACTCCTGCTAAAAATAATCTCAAAAAACCCACCAGCATAAATATTAGACGATTTAGGAAATGGCAAACGAGTTAATAATTCATTTGTTCCATCAAACTTAACTTGAGTAATACTTAAACCAGCGATGAGACCATAGGAAAAAGCAGGTTTTTCTGCCTTAGTTATTAAAGCAGGTTTGTTTTCTGTGCATTGCTTATAATAATTTTCAAACACCCTTTCTAAACTTTCTCTAGTATAGTTTGCTTTAGATATTGATGAGCCTAACTTTTTACATTCACTTAGATAATAAGTCAATTGTCCTCTAAATTTTGTGTTTTCAATAATGACATTTTTTTGATCTATTTCTTTTAAGAATCGTTTATAAGTGAGCAAAATAAAATCATTATCCATTTTAATATAAAAGTTTTCATATCCTAATTCGTCCTTTAAATAATACAAACTTTTTTCGCCTTGAAGGATAACTAACAAGAATACTTTTTGTTTATCAATTTTTAATTCTGAATCAAACTTTAGTGCTGAAGTTGATCTTGCAGAAATTTCCACTTCCACTTCCGCATTAACATATAACTCCTCATGAACTTTAAAGGACTTTATTTCACCTGTACTATATATAACTTCTTCGGAATCTTCAGAAGATTTAAATTTAAAATGATTAGGATTGGTATTCCAATTTCTATAATCAATGAAGCCAGCAATCGTATCACCCTGATTATCTATTATATATGCAGATTCAAAATTTTGTTGGGAATAGATACTAACCGAAATGAATACAGAGATAATAAAACTAAAATACTTTTTCATAATTGGGTTTTAGATTAAAAATAAATGTTCGCAAATATAAAACTACTTATGTATATAGCAAATAAAAAAATAGCCCTCCATAAATGAAGAGCTATTTCAATATATTTTATTGATTTACAATTTAATAAACTGAATGGTAGATACTTTGTTCTTACTCGTTAATACCAAAGTATAGGTACCTGAAGCTAATTCACTTAAGCTTAACTCTATTTGCTGTTCACCTACAGTATATGACTCACTAGAAATTTGGCTTGCTTTACCAAGAGGATCAATCAACTGAATACTGATCACTTGAGCTTCTAAATTTTCAAACTGTAAATAAGCGGTTTCCATCACTGGATTTGGATAAAAATCTAATGAGATTTCTTGTCCAAGTTGTGCTACATTATTAATCAAGCCTAAAGCAGGAAATACAATATAATCTACCCAAGCTTTATCGTCTCCATTTGAAGCAGAACCATCTTTAGTATAATTCCAAGAGAAACTATGAGAACCTGCCGTTATGAGATAAGCTTTTCTGGTCCAGGCTTCTTCGCCAGACCATTTGTCCATTTCGTTTTCATCGATTAAAAATCTAAGGAAATCATAATTGCCCTCGGAGGATACTTTATAATAGAAACTAATGCTATCATTATTTAAAACATCCACTTCGAGCATCATATCACTTGATTGATTATGAGAGATAGTTCCTGATCCTACACAATGATCTCCTTCATAGGGGTTTGTGGTAGTAATACTCCAAGGAGCATCTCCAGATGTTTCCCATTCATATTGGTCAAAACCTGCAGTTTCCCAATCTTCCACCTGTAATCCTATTGTGAAATAATAAGACATATAGGTGCCATATTCACCAGCATCCACATCCATCATTAGATGTGCAATATCACCAACTTGAGCACTTGCAGAAACTGAGATTTCAAAACTAAGCTCGGCTTCTTCGGCAGAAGCTAAGGCATCATGGCTTTGTGTTCCATTATTGATCGTTATAAAATCGCTATCGCTGGTCAATACATTATTAAGATTTGGCGATAATGAAGAACCTGTGTTAGCAACAGCTACACTAAAGATTACAGTTTCTCCTGGGTCAAGTCTTCCGTTATTGTTTCCGGCTTCATCGTTGAGGCTGAAAGATGTAATTTCGAAAGCAGGTGCATGGGCTATAATGGTCATTTGAGTTTCCCAAGTTCCATTATCACCAATAAATTCCAAATCAAAAACCACAGGAGTGCCATTTTCAATATCATTGGAAACAGTAATTTCAAATGCAGCTTCTAATTCTACAGTCGAATTACCAGCGATATCGCCAAATGTTGCTGAGGTATTATTGAGAGTAATATTATCATTAGAACAAGACATATTGGCTACAATACTCTCTGCAGCTATAGCACCTACATTTTCTAGACTCATGTTTAGCGAAACAGTTTCTCCATAATCTAACATTCCATTATTATTTCCAGAAGCATCCTCTATTTCGCAGCCAGCAAAAACCACATAGGCACCTTCGGCAGGAATGATTTGAACTTCGAAGGACTGAGGAAGTAAATTATAACCTGTTACCCAAAGTGTGGCAGCTCCTACATTGGTAAAAACAGGGTCTATTTCCATTTCTAGCATGCCTGTATCTGGGAAATCAGAAGTCCCATAAATATTGTCATCCATAATTAATGTTGCATTCATTGCATAAGGAACATCTCCAGACGCTGTTGAAACTTCAATATTAAATGTTTCTTGACCAATCGCAATTGTTGAAGGACTAGTAATATATACTTCTCTAGGCTCTGCAGTCCAGATACCCATAGCAGGATCCCCTAAAACATTACAATCGTAGAAACACCAACGGAGGGCTCCCTCTTCATGCTGACCTGCAGCGTTTACCCAAGGTGCTGTTTCAAATTTAGAAAGCATATGAGCCATTCCAATTCTATATTCACGCTCATGATAAAGTGCATTTACAAATTCTCGATGTATATGTGCCGATGGTCCTTCAGTTTGTCCTTCGTTAAACCAACCATAACGAGAGTTTCCTACGAAAGCAGCTGCAAAATTGTCAATTTTAACCATTTGTTCAGCTATACAATCGCTAGCATCGAAACTACCACAAATACAACCATGGGTATATATATTGGTGAATTGATTATCGACTCCATTGGCACCAGAGAAAGCGCTATTGGTGATATCACTGGTATAGTATTTCATTACGGTGTTCTCGTTGGCGTGTCCAACATGGTGAACAAAGTTTTTACCTTGGTTGATTTCGTTGGTAAGATCGGTAGAAGACCAAGTAGATTCCTCATCATATAATTTAGTAAAAGTATTAGTTGTAGGGATTCCTGTGGTTTCGTATCCATTTTCATTTTGATAACCAATCATCAATTCTAAATAATCAGATCCCCAAGTGATAGGATTATCATATAAATGTTCTCCAGCCATCATGGGATGTGCTAGGTTACCTAAAACAGGATTGCTTTGATAATTGGTGGTTTTATTGAGCATGCTAGCCAATTCAGTGGTATTGGAGAATGAAAAACGAGCTACGGCTACTTCTGGTAATAAATCATCTTCTCCAATCTCTCCCCATTTACCATCCCCATCAGCATTCCAGTTTCCATCTAAAGCAGAATAATACAAATCGGATGGGATGTTATCATCTTCATAAACAGAGGAAGACTGAACGGAGCAATAAAATCCACGATAAGGAATATGCTCCACATCACCACCAAGCATCACATAAGTTACATTATTTGCTATATATTCTTGAATGATATAGTTTCTGATTTTCTCTTGTGCATCTTGCCCATCCATTTCAGCTAGAACTTCTTCTTTGCTTTTTACTATAGTTTTCATTCCTCTGACAAGGTAATGATAAACCAAAGCATCAAACTCACTAACAAACTCCTCTGGAGTAATAATGAGATAATCGTAATCGGTAGATTTAGAGGAGGCTATTTGAGGATAAGTTTTCAAGCTTTCTGGATTCTCTATAAATTCCGAAACCAGCTGATTTTTGGTGGAGTTCAGGAGTTGAAGAGCAGCTTGAGCCTTTTCAGTACTTTTAGTTTTGATCACCAAGCTCACTTGTCGGTAGTAATTAATTTCTCCAGATTTGGCATGATAAACAAAAGGAGTATAATTTACAGTCCCTATTCCATGACCAGCCCAAAACTGAGTATTATGAGTTTGGTTTCCTATTATTGGATAGGCTTCATTTGATTGATAAATGTTTTCATCTTTTGCAAACTCACCCGATTTTCCTTTACTAATGGGCTGTGCATATTGCTTTGGCATTAACTGATAGTTTCCAGCCATGGTCACCAAATCATTACCAATAAATTCTACGGATTCTATTTCCTCACCTGGAGGTAATACGAAATTGGCTGCAAACCATGGCAATAATGGTTGTCCGATAACTGCAGTATTCAAAGCTCCATTAGCATCAATCATATAGTAATTACCTGAAGTGGCTCTTACTTGAAAATCATTAAAGAAATAGGTTTTCTCAATGGTTTCGGCATGAATTTGAATGGCAAGAAACAAAATCATGATAAAGGATAAAGTTTTTTTCATTTTAGGAATGTGTGTGTTTATAATAGCATACGATGCCTTTTTTGAGACATATATGTGACTCCCACAAAATTAGAAAAGTTGTTTATCCGATGAAATGATATTATTTATTTAGGGGTATTCTAAATAAAAGAGTACTTAGAGTTCGTTGAGTTCGTTGAGTTCGTTGAGTTGTAATGCACTACGGAGCTAATCTTCGAAAGACTCAGGGTCCTTTAGCTAGTGAGATAAAAAACCTAATGAAATTCCTGAATACTATCTATTCTTTCTACTTTTTCTACCCCTCGCAATTCCTTAATATTCCTCATGAGTTTGATGAGACTTTTGGTATCGTTAATATAAAGCGTAATGGTTCCGTCAGCATAATTGGCACTGGTGGTAAAGTGAATAGATCGCATATTGATACCATAATTATCAGAAATCACATTGGTGATATTACTCACCAAACCTTGAGAATCGGACCCTGTAATATGAATACCTGCTAGGAATCCTACTCGTTCACCAAAATTCCACTTGGCTTTAATAATTTGCTTTCCGTAAGTAGACATTAAACCTATAGCTTCAGGACAATTGGTTCTATGGATAGCAATGGGTTTCTTGTTAATATTAATCCCAATGACGTCATCTCCAGGAATAGGATTACAACAGTCAGCTATGATATACTTCAGGTCTTTCCCCTTGGCATTCTTATCGAGCATCAGCTTCTCAGGGTTCTTCTGAATAGCCTCAGTAATAGACTCCTCCAAAGTTTGTGGTCCGGTAGTTCTATTGGTCAAAAAGGAAGGAAGGACTCTTTGCCACAATGACTTTTCATTCTTTTGAAGACATTGCTTGATCTCTGCTTCTGCTACCTTTCCAGTAACAACGTTATGAAAGAAATTGAGTTTAGATTGGCAACCCAAGCACTTCATCAATTTTTGTAATGCTTCTTTATTATACTCTGCATTTTGGTTTTTAAATAAGCCTTCAATAATTTCTTCACCCTGTTTTCTATTGGCTTTCTTTAATTCCTTAAGAGAGTTTTTAATCTGATTTTTGGCTTTAGATGTAATCACCCAATCGAGCCAAGCTTCTTGGGGAGAATGGTTATCAGAACTAATAATCTTAACAATATCACCAGGCTTTAAATTATGGTTAAGAGCGGTGATTTTTCCGTTTACCTCAGCAGCCATACAGGTATTTCCCAAATCGGTATGAATTGCATAGGCGAAATCGATGGGTGTACTGTCCTGAGGTAACTTTTTCATATCTCCTCGTGGTGTAAAAACCATTATTTCTTTTGCAAAAAGGTTAAGCTTGAATTCCGACATAAAATCCATGGCATCTATGTCATTCTTTACTAACATCTCTCTCACTTTAGCCATCCACTCATCTAGACCACTTTCCACCTTATTCACATCCGATTTATACTTCCAATGGGCAGCATAACCTTTCTCGGCAATCTCGTCCATTCTCGTGGTTCTAATTTGAACCTCTACCCATTTTCCTGTTTTGCTCATCACTGTAGTGTGCAAGCTCTCATAACCATTTTCTTTGGGAGTGGAAATCCAATCCCGGAAGCGATCCTCATTTGGAAAATAATAGTCGGTGATAATAGAATAAACCATCAAGCAATCCTTCTTCTCATTTTCCGGTTTTGAATTGATGATGATTCTGATAGCAAAAATATCATAGATCTCACTAAAAGGAACTTTCTTGGTTTGCATCTTCTTCCAAATAGAAAAAGAGGATTTCTCTCGATCTAGAATTTTGTAATCGTATTTGGCCTTATTGAGTTCAATTTTAATAGGAGTTAAGAAGGTTTTAATAAACCTTTTTCTCTCATCCTCTGTCTCTTTCATGTTCTCCACAATCATATCGTAGGCCTGAGGATCAGTATACTTAAAAGAAAGATCTTCAAGTTCCGTCTTTAGAGCATATAAGCCTAACCTATGAGCTAAAGGAGCAAAAAGGTAATTGGTTTCGGATGCAATTTTCAGCTGCTTTTCATGAGGCATACTGTCCAATGTCCGCATATTATGCAAACGGTCGGCCATCTTAACCAAAATCACTCTGACATCTTCGGAAAGGGTAAGAATAAGTCTCTTAAAGTTCTCAGCTTGCTCCGATTCCACATTACTCTTACGCAACATACCTTTGATTTTGGTGAGGCCACTCACAATCATGGCTACTTTATCACCAAATAAGGCTTTAATATCTTCTATGGTATAATCGGTATCTTCTACCACATCGTGGAGGAGGGCACTCACGATGCTTTTGGTACCTAATCCCAATTGTTCTACGCAAATTAATGCCACATTTAGAGGATGCAAAATATAAGGCTCACCACTACGACGGCGCATTCCTTTATGCGCTTCGTTGGCAACATTAAAGGCTTTCCGGATAATTTTAGCATCGCTTTTATCATCTTTTTTGGTCAGTCGCATTCTTAAAATCCTGCGATAAAGCCTTAGTATTTCTTGTTTTTCTAGTTCCTCATCAATTATATACATATGCAGCGGTTTATGTAGTACACAAAGATAGCCAAAGATTCAAGAATTTGGTATGGTTGGTCATGGAAATATTTGTTAAGCAAAACTTACTTAAAAACAATTGATCTAGATTTTTTGCATCTTTTCAGTGAGGGAAGCAATCGCTATTTTAATTCTATCCTCCATCTGCTGATATTTTATATTTGGTTTTCCAACAAATATAAAGACTAACGCTAATTTCCTATCTTCCTTCAATAGAATTTCATGCAGTGGATGTTTATTTTTTCGATAGGTTTCCCTAAATAATCGCTTAATATGGTTTCTACCCACCGCAGTTTTTATTCGCTTTTTACTCACACTTATCATATACTGAGCAGGATGATTTTCATCTAAATCAACGACTTTATAAAGTATTTTAAATGGATAAGTGAACTCAGATTTACCTGACTCAAACAAAAGCCTGATCAGCTTCTTGCTTTTCAGGCTTTCAGTTATAGGCAATGTATTTTTCATGAAAACAAGTTTTCACTTATGAATTCTTTTGAATATACTCTTCAAGGGCCATTGTCATAGATGGTGCTGTTTTTGTAGGTGCTTTAATATCCAGTCTTAGGCCAGCATCTAGTACTGCTTGAGCAGTTGTTGGTCCAAAGCATGCAATGATAGTTTTTCCTTGCTCATAATTAGGGAAATTCTTATGCAACGAATTTACTCCTGTAGGGCTAAAGAAAACCAACATATCATAGCTATTGATATCTAGATCAGTTAAATCACTAGCTAATGTTTGATAAATTACAGCTTTACTAAATTTGAGCTTGTGTTCATCCATTATGCTAGGTAAATCTTGCTTATAGTCATCTGAGCAAGGCAATAGGAAGTTCTCGGATTTATGTTTTTGAATAATTTCAAAAACACCAGCAAAGTTTCCTCTCCCATAAAAAATCTTTCTCTTTCTATAGGTTACATATTTTTGAAGATAATAAGCAATTGCCTCAGAAACACAAAAGTATTTCATGGTATCTGGAATCTCCAATCGCATATCTTTTGCCATTCTAAAATAATGATCAATGGCATTTCTACTAGTAAAAATGACCGCAGTATGCTCTAAAAGATGAACTTTGTCTTTTCTAAAGTCTACAGCATTCACTCCTTCAATCGTAATGAATTTTCTAAAATCAATATTCACCTTGTGCTTTTTGGCCAAAAGGTAATAAGGCGATTTTTCGACATCAGCCGGCTTGGGCTGAGATATGAGTACATTTTTTATTTTCAAGGCGATTAATTTTTGTGTTAAACCTATATCTTCTTACTGATTATTTATAAGCCATTTACACGCCCACAGAATCGGTAAAATTTCGAGGCTGCAAAGGTATAAAAATATATATGATTTAGAAAATTGGCTTTGATTATATCCAATGATCACCCCCCTTAATAACCTAAAAAGCCAAAACAGAAGCAATATAGCAAGTGAGAACCAAAGAAAGAAAACCATTTGACTATAAACAAAAATCACGATAAATGGAAGCTGAAAAAGACCTGAAATACCAAGCATATATAGATGATCAGAAAAATAGGACTGGAAAGTCTTTCTGCTATTAAAGAGCAATGAGATTATTTTTTCTAAAAAAACTTTTAAAATAAATAAAACACTGATTATAAAGGCAAATACCAGAAATAAATAGTCTAAATCGAGCTGTAAATAATTAGGATTTATAAAGAAATAGACATAATAGGCATAAACAATTGATGAAATGGGTGTCAATATATAGCCTGTATTTTGGGTTAGTTTTTCAAAACTGACTTGATCGAGACTTTCTATCTTAAAAAGGCCTTTAAAGGCTTCAGAAAAATTAAAATTAAACAAAAATCGAACAACAATTAAATAAATCACAATCCCAAGAAAAGTTAAGCTGAGCCAATCAGTACTATAGGAACCTTCAACAGCTTTATTGAGATTTTGAGGAGTGATTTGTCCTTCAAAAGTATCAAAAACACTGATACTCTCTTGCGAAACACTATCAAGTGAATAAGCTAGAGAATCTTCAATAGACATAGTTAATATAGCAATGGAATCCTTCAATTATTATTTTTTTGCAAAATTATCAATTCTTCAATTAATGTGACTTAAGAGTGTAAATAAAAAAACGACTTTGGAAATGGTGTTCCAAAATCGTTTTTATCAGTACTTGAAATAAAATTAGAACTTAATCCCTAGTCCTAAACCAAACATTTCTTTAAACTGTGTTCTAGGCCCAAGTGGATTTCCACTTTTATCGTTAATCACAATGTTATCATCATAGATTAAGCCAGTAGTTAATTTCGCAGATAACCAAGAGTTCACAGCCATATCGATAATGACGTCCCATCTTACGATAATATTTTCTGGCTTATATAAATAATCACTAAATAGTTCAAGTGTAGTTTCAAGATTAACATTTTTAGCAATATCCTTTTTAAATGCAGCTTTAAGATTAAATCCAAACTGTGTCTTCATCATTTCACCATCTTTAATTTTCATCCCAGCCGTATCATATTCTGCTGCAGTAACACCATAAGCCCCTTCATCCGCTAAGCGCTGGTCGTTAACAACTACAAACTGAACTGTTGCAGGGCTCATAAAAACAGTAAAGTACTCCACTGGCTTATAGGTAAAACCAGGACCAAATCCTATATAACCAGGAGCCATAAACTTAGAAACATATACCGAGTCATTATCTCCATCGAAACCTTCAGCAAACTGAGTTTTGATAAAAGCATTAAAACTGGCATCCCAATTTTTACAAATTTTATACCCATATAATGAGCTCAAATCAATTTTATCTTCAGTCTTTTTATAATCGTCTTGTAAATATTGAAGACCATAACCCATGATAAATTTGTTTTTCCAAGAGCTCCTACCATCATCATAAGTAACATCATAATTAAAAAGAGTAACTCCAGAAACAGAGTTATCACCCCCGGCAGCCCAATTTGTGAAATTCACTTGATTAAAATTAACAGAAAAGTCACCACCGCGTGTCCATTTACTTGTAGTATCATTTTGAGCAAAAAGAGACAAGCTCAAAATTGATAAAATAATAATTGAATAAAATTTTCTCATTTCGATTTTCATTTGAAAGATTTATGGTTATGCCTCCTAACAAGGAAGCGAAAGGAAATGGAGTTTAAATAAAATTGATGCATATTCACAAATCCAAATAACCAGTTTTTTGATATAATTTTGTTTTTCGTGGCAAAAATAAACATTTTGAGTTCCTAAGCTTTGTTTTGTGCAATTTTCCTTACCATTTTGGAAAAAACAATCAAAATATTCGAAAAAACTAATAAATAATTTTGTCAGTTAAAATAAAAATAGCAATTTGGCGCCCTGAAAAAAACCAGGCAATATGTCAAAGATAAATGCTGCAATTACCGGAATATCAACGTATGTTCCAGAATACATTTTAACCAATGACGAGTTATCTACCATTGTTGACACCAATAATGAGTGGATTATGTCCCGAACAGGGATTAAGAAGAGACATATTTTAAAAGGTGAAGGAAAAGGAACTTCAGATTTAGGAGCACCTGCTGTACTTCAACTTTTAGAAAAAACAAACACTAAAGCAGAAGATATTGATCTTCTTATCTGCACTACTGTGACCCCCGATATGCAATTCCCTTCTACCGCAAATATTATTTGTGATAAAGTTGGACTAAAGAATGCTTTTAGTTTTGATTTAAATGCGGCTTGTAGTGGTTTCATTTTTGGTCTACAAACTGCTCGTAGCTACATTTTGAGTGGTTTATATAAAAAAGTAGTAGTAGTTGGTGCTGATAAAATGTCCTCGATAGTAGATTATACCGATCGCACAACCTGTGTTTTATTTGGTGATGGTGCTGGAGCAGTACTGATTGAACCAACCACTGAGGATTTTGGAATTATAGATGCCGATCTCCATTCTGATGGTGCCGGAAGAATTCACTTACATCAAAAAGCAGGAGGCTCTGTTAAGCCTGCTAGTCACGAAACCGTTGATGCTCGTGAACATTTTATCTACCAAGAAGGTCAGGCGGTGTTTAAGTCTGCTGTTTCTAACATGGCCGATGTTTCTGTTAATATCATGGAGAAACATAATATTAAACCTGAAGATTTAGCTTGGCTGGTTCCTCATCAAGCCAATTTAAGAATAATTGATGCTACTGCTCGTCGTATGGGTATCAGTCCAAAACAAGTAATGGTGAATATTCAAGACTATGGTAACACTACTGATGCTACTATCCCTCTTTGTTTACACCAATGGGAAAGCCAACTGAAAAAAGGTGACAATATCATCCTTTCAGCATTCGGTGGTGGTTTTACTTGGGGAGCTATTTACATGAAGTGGGCCTATGATGGTGCTGCTGTTGCTGATAAATAAAGAAACTTTTTTTGTTTTCATGGTAAGTCGCTCTTTTGGGCGGCTTTTTTTATGCCTGAAAAATCCTAAACTTAAAAATCAAAAGAATCAACTCAATTAATCCGCTTGATTTTGTACTCTTTTTTATATTAATCATTCAAGCCAGACCCAAAAATGATTTTTTTCTCCTATAATACTATTATTAAACCAGAAAAGTCTTATATTTACAATAATAAATATTTTTTTACACCACCATACAACACTCATTACATGTGTTTTATATGACTATAAAATTATTTTTTTGTTCTATTTCACATTTTTAGTACAAATAGTTTATAAAAATACTATTTTTGCGCCCACAAATAAAGTATACTATATGTTTCAATACGGAAAAACAAAACCAAATATACCTTGGCCACATCTAATTATCTTGATGGTAATAATGAGCTTTCCCACCTCAGTAAAATCTCAAAACATTAGCCTTACGGATGCCATAGCTTATGGCATACAACATAACGAAGAGATTTTGCGTCAGAAGGAAGTCGTATTTCAAAAACAATATGAACACGCTGCCATGAAGGGAAATTTCCTTCCAAAGATTACCGCAGCTGGAGGCTATACCTACCTTAGCGAAAACATGCAAATCAATATGGAACAAGTGAAAGGCTCCTTAGATGATGTATTATCAAAATATGGAGTGGCTGTAGCAAACGAAATAATTCCTATTGAAACCTCTCCAGAATTTCAACAAGGATTATATAATTCTATCAATAGCAGTTTAAGCAAATTACCTGCCTACAATATTGAGATTGACAATCAACATATGCCTACTGCCAATATTGTAGCCACACAGCCTATTTTTATGGGCGGAAAAATTATTGCTGGAACCAAATTTGCCAAGGCAGAATCTAATGAAGCCAGTTATGAGCTAATTAAGGTGAGTAATGAAGTCACACAAACCATTATCAAAAGATATTTAGCTGTTGTTTTATTACAAGATGTTGTGGAAACACGTGCAAATGTTCTAGAAGGAATGAAAGAACATCGTAACGAAGCTGAAAAAGCCATTGAAATTGGTGTGGTTCCGCCTCATGTTTTATTAAGAGCTGATGTGGCCGTTGCCGATGCCAAAAGAAAAATGAAGGACGATGAGAACAATCTTCAATTGGCATTATTAGCCCTCAAATCGGAAATGGGTATGAAGGAAGATACAGTATTAGTCATCAGTGACAAAATGAAGTATCACATGAATGCTATCGCCTTGGATTCCTCCTTACAAGACGCTTATGAGGCCCAACCCATCTTTGGTATCTTAGAACAAAAGAGAATCATGGTTCGCCAGAACTATAATGTAAAACGCTCCGAAATACTACCAAAGGTTGTTGCTTGGGGAGAATATGGTTTCTTTAGAGAAGAGCTCCCTATTATTCAACCACCAGTGATGCTAGGTATTCAAGTAAAGATGAACCTGTTTAACGGCTTAAAGAATATTAATGAAATGAAAGCCGCCAAACATTTAGAGATGGAGGTAGATTATGCTGAGGATTATGCCAGAAACCAAATCAAACTTTGGGTGAATAAATCTTATATCAACATATTAAATAGTCAAAGCAAATACCAAGAAATGCAAGCGGTAATCGCCATGGCAGAGGAAAATTTAAGAGTCAACGAAAAGCGATTCACTGAAGGCCTAACAGCTAGCCTTGATGTTTTAGATGCTCGTTTGCTACTTGAAGGCGAATTGGTAGAGGAACTCGTTAGCTTGTACGACTATTATAACGCATTGGCAGATTTTTACACTGCCACTGCACAACCAGAGAAAATATTAGAAATCTTTAATCAGAATTAAATTTTATTCGCTCCTCTGAGTCAATAAATCTTAAAATAAAATACCTTTAGAAATGAAGATAAGAACAAATTATTTAGCCTTAAGCATTCCAGTAATTATTGCTGCTGTTGCCATTTTCTTCCTATTTAAATATAGCAAACAGCAAGAAGCTGACTTCCTCCTAGGAATAGCAGAAACCAAAGTGATTCATGTGGCATCTGAAATCCCAGGACGTATAGATAGTATTTTAGTAAAAAATGGCGATTTAGTAAAAAAAGGTCAGGTATTGGCAATTTACGAATCCTCTATTTTAAACGCCAAACTAGGACAAGCTCAAGGTGTATTAGATGCTGCTGATGGATTGGTAGACAAAGCCAAAACGGGTGCTAGAATTCAAGAAAAAGAAGCCGCCAAAAGCCAGTACGATATGGCCAAAAGCCAATTCGACTTTGCGCAAAAAACTTATAAAAGATTTCAATTATTATATGCGGATAGCATTATCTCTAGCCAAGAAATGGATGAGATGGAATTCAAATATCAGGCCGCGAGAGACCAAATGAAAATGGCAAAATCGGTTTTTGATATGGCAGAAGAAGGAGCCAGAAAAGAAGATATAGCAATGGCCATGGGCAAATACCAACAGGCCAATTCGGTTTATGCAGAAGCCCAAGCTTATCATAAGGAATTAAAAATAATAGCTCCCCTCGATGGTGAAATCAGTAATCAAATTGCTGAGGAGGGTGAGGTAGTTGCAGCTGGTTATCCTGTTTTCAGCATCATGATTCCAGAAAAAACATATGTCATTCTTCAATTAAAAGAAGACCTAATGCCCGAATTTAAAAAAGGAACGAAGATGAGCGGATATATCCCTGGTGTAGATGCCACTGCTGAGTTCCAGGTTTCGTATATGGCACCAATGGCTGCGTTTGCCAATTGGGTTCCTTCCCGCGAAAAAGGGGAATTCGAAATGAAGACTTTTGAAGTGCATCTACATCCAACAAAACCTATTGACGGTTTCAGACCTGGTATGACTGTAAAATTTGACAGATAGATTCATATGCGAGGATTCCTATCGATCATTTGGAGAGAGCTCCAATATTTATATACCAGTAGAAGTGGATTCTTACTTCTAATTGCGGTTCCTATCGTGGTATATTTCCTTTTGAATAGCCTTTATGGCAAAGGAAATATCAATGATTTGCCTATTGCTGTATACGATCAAGATCATTCTGAACTCAGCAGAACCTTAACAAGATTCTTAGAAGCTTCACCTTATTTGTCAGTCGCTCAACAGCTCACTTCTGAGGAGGACATGCAAGAGGCCTTTCAATCGGGGAAAGTACAAGGTATTGTATATATTCCTCACGACCTGGAAAGAGAAGTTCTGAGATCGAGAAGTCAGAAAGTTGTTGTCTATACCAACTCTAGTAATATCGTTTTCGGAAACTTAATCTATAAAGCCAGTTCGGAAATAGTATTAACAACCTCCGCTGGAATCCTTATTCAAAAGATGCAGGCACAAGGACTCACCGAAAAACAAAGCATGGAACTCTTTCAGCCCATGCGATTAAGTTTTAAACCTCTTTATAACCCCAGCTATAATTACTTGTTCTACCTAGGCCCTGGCTTAATGACCGTATTGATGCAGATGTTTATCATGTTTGTGGCCGTGAGAGCTTTTAATAGAGAGTTTAATACGGGCGGAATTACAGAAATGATTAACATAACCAAAGGCTCTGTATTTAAAATGCTATTGGGGAAATATATGGCTCAATTGATTGCCTTCTCCATCTTTGCTTTGATGATTTTTGGTATCTTTTTCCCCTTGTTCAATATCCCATTGAATGGTGAGATTTGGTCTATGATACTACTGTTATTTGTGTTTATTAGCGCCTCCATTTTCCTTGGTTTTGCGGTTTCTACCATCTTCCTCGACGAAATGTTGTCCATGGATGTGGTATTATTTTACAATTCTCCTGCTTTTGTTTTTAGTGGCTTTACTTTCCCTTTACTTGGAATGCCTTGGTATAGTAAATTCTATGCAGGAATCATTCCATACACACACTTCCTATATGGTTTCTTCAAAATAGAACTCATGCAGACTCCTCTAAAATATGCTGTAAATGAAATTATAGTGCTCATCATATTTGCCATAATTGGATTACTGGTGAGCTTCCCTGTTTTAAGCATACAATTGAAGAATTATACAAAAAGACAGGAGGCGAACATATGAAAGGGATACTAAGAGTAGCCAATTACGAAATTAAACAATTATTTAGCGATCATAGTTTGATTCTAACCTTTCTTTTGGCACCAATATTATATGCTTTTTTCTTAGGAAGTATATATATCAACAAAGATATTGAGGAGGTTCCTATTGCCGTTTTCGACTTAGATAATTCATCAAGTAGCAGAGAATTAATTAGAGCTTTGGACGCCACTCAACAAATACAAATAAGTGAGTATTTGACAAGTTTCGAACAAGGAGTCGACGAGATTAATAAGTTAAATGTTCAAGGCTTCATATATTTCCCTGCCGATTTTGAGGCACAACTGCTCAGTATGAAAGGCACTGACTTAGCTGTCTACCTAAATACCACACAGTTTTTGCCCAGCAATAATCCCAATAAGGATTTGCAGAAAGTATTGATTACAGCAGGAGCAGGTATCAGATTAAAATACTATATGGCACATGGAGTAAATCCTGAAAACGCCATGGAAATAGTGATGCCATTGGAACCCGATGTGAGAGGAATAGCCAATCCATTAAATACCTATGGTGGGTTCTTATTGCCCGGATTATTTATCCTTATCCTTCATCAAACCCTCCTCTTTGGAATTGGTGAAAGTTTTACAAAAGACAGGCAGAAAAAAGCTTTGCCAGAAATATTAAGTTTGGTTAATGGTCGAATTTACAAATATTTCATTGGGAAACTGGGTTTTTATATGCTTTTATATTTTGCCTATTTCCTTCTTTTCCTAACAACCATATTCCCTATTTTCGAACTTAATGTTCATGGCTCTTGGGACAGCATGCTTATCATAGCTTTTGCCATGTCGCTTGCAGTATTGATGTTTGGGGTCTTTATCAGTAGTTTCTTCAGAACCCAAGTGGGCTATTTAGAAGTAATCGCCTTTTCTTCCTATCCTATCTTCCTCTTAAGTGGATTTAGCTGGCCATTTCAGGCTATGCCAGTCTGGGTGCAATATTTGGCACAATTCTCCCCCATGACACCTTTCGTACAAGCTTTCACTAGGGTTTTGGAATTGGGAGCCGATTGGGAACATGTGGCATTAAATGTGATTCATTTAATTCTTCTGTTTATTCTTTATGGTTTTGCAGCACTCTTTCGTTGGTCTCGTATCGCCAATAACCAATTGAGAGCATAGACAATACATCTAATCATCTAATTAGCATTTGCCTAATAATTTTTCAACAATCTCTAATTTGCTGATGTGGCATTTCTATTTTTAGTAATTTGGCTGGTTCAATAACGATTAATAATTAAACATCTATAAAATGGCTGGTATAAATAAGGTAATATTGGTAGGAAACTTGGGAAAAGACCCAGAAGTAATGACTTACGAGAATGGAGTAAAAAGAGCTGCATTTAGCTTAGCCACTACAGAAAGTTATAAAGACAAAAGCGACAATTGGGTAGAGCAGACCGAATGGCATAATATTGTTTTATGGCGTTGGTTGGCCGAGAAAAATTTGGTAAAAGGAGATAAAATATACCTTGAAGGCAAAATAAAAACTCGCTCTTGGGACGATGAAAATGGTAATAAAAGATATACCACAGAAATTCAAGGCGAAAAGGTTTTAAAAATCTCATCTGCTGGGGGCGGAGGATACCAACAACAGGATGCGGCATCTCCACAAGCATCGGAGCCAGCACTACCAACTCAAAATGCAGCAACTACCCCAAGTTCTGAAGAGGAGGATGATTTACCATTCTAAATTCCAAAATGAGTTAATAATAATATAGACCCCACGGAGCTTAGATTATTGAACCTGCCGAAATGGTCGGAATACTATAGTAAAAAAGCACATCCCTTTAGGTTTCTGCTTTTTTATACTCGAAAAATTAAAGGCTTTTTTAAACTGAAATTAGAATGATTCACAATAAAGATGATAATCCCTTACAGTCTAGTTCAATACTAAAAGCGCAGAAGATGAAATAATTGATTTACAACTTATTATAAACACATTAAAAAAAAGACTACCTTTGCAAACGAAAATTTCCTAATTCCTTAAGAGGAAAAAGGATCATTTAAAAATTTAAAACAATTAAGAAGCAAGAATGGCTAAATCACAAGAAACCTATAATAAAAAAGAAAAGGAAAAACTCCGCGCTAAGAAAAAGAAGGCTAAACAGCAAAAGAAAGAAGAAAGAAAAAATAACGCTGAGGCCGGAGGAGGCTTTGAAAGCATGTTAGCTTACGTGGATGAGAATGGCCAAATTGTTGACACTCCACCAGATCCAACCAAGAAAACAAAAATTGCCCTCGAAAGCATCGAAATAGGTGTTCCAAAGAGAGACAGAGATGAAGTTATTGGAAAAAGAAGAGGAAAGGTAGAATTCTTTAACGATACTAAAGGATTTGGTTTTATTAAGGAACAAGATACTCAAGAGAAATTCTTCGTTCATATTAATAGCGTAACAGGTAAGATTAAAGAAAACGATATCGTTTTATTCGACGTGGAACGTGGAATGAAAGGAATGAATGCCGTTCGTGTAGAAATAGCAAAATAAATTGGCTCCATAATTAGAGCTTATTTTACAATATATAGTCCAAACTTTGAATTTCATGGTTTGGACTTTTTTTATCAAGCTTTGTATTATTAAGTTTGTACTCCAAATAAATAGAAGGAAAACATGCCAGCAAAAAGAAAACATCCCCAGGTTAAATCTCAACTTCACACTCGAAATAAACATAAAGAACGTTATGACTTCGAGATATTGGTGGAAAGTTGTCCGGAACTAAAACCCTATGTAAGGGCTAATGATTTTGGAGATTTGTCTATTGATTTTGCAAATCCATTGGCTGTTAAAATGCTAAATACTGCTTTGCTAAAGCATTTCTATAAGGTAGATTTCTGGGATATTCCTGAAGAGTATTTATGCCCTCCCATTCCTGGTCGTGCTGACTATCTTTTGTATGCTGCCGACTTATTAGCAGAAAAGAATTATGGAAAGATACCCAAAGGCACAAAAATAAAATGCCTGGATATTGGAACTGGTGCCAACCTCATTTATCCGGTGATTGGTCATCAGGAATATGGTTGGAGTTTTGTAGGTTCTGAGATTGATGCTAAATCCATTAAATCGGCAGAGAAAATCATCGAGAACAACCCTCCTCTAAAAGGAAATATAGAAGTGAGGCTACAAAAGTATAATCAGAATATTTTCAGAGGAGTCATTAAAAAAGACGAACGCTACGATATGGTCGTTTGCAATCCTCCATTTCATTCCTCAGCCATAGAAGCACAAGAGGCAAGCCAGAGAAAGGTGAGTAACTTGAGTAAAGGCAAAAAGATAGAAGCTCCGCTCAACTTCGGAGGCCAAAGTCATGAGCTCTGGTGCAAAGGTGGTGAAGAGTTTTTCCTAAAAAACATGGTGATAGAAAGTAGAGATTTCGCCCAATCTTGCTTTTGGTTTACTAGCCTTATCTCCAGAGAGAGTAGAGTAAAAAATGCCATTGCAACACTTAAAAAATTCCGTCCGAAACAAATTAAGGTCATTCCCATGGGTCAAGGAAATAAAGTAAGTCGTTTTGTGGCTTGGACTTTCCTTACTGATGAGGAGCAAAAAGAATGGGCTAAAGAACGTTGGAAATAAGCATCTAGCTTCTTTAAACAAAACTTCTAACAAGAGGTGTTATCGCTCGGAGCGATAACAGCTCTTTGTCGCAAAAAGCATATTAACTAAACAATTAGTTGTGAAACTAAATAATTAGTTATATATTTGTCGCACCAGAAATAGGAAGATCTATTCTGGTATTATTTTTGTATTTATCAACTAAGAAATTAGTTCACAAATAATAGCATATGGAAAGCAAAAGATTAACAAAGGCAGAAGAGGAAATCATGCAAATACTTTGGGATTTGGAGGAAGCTTTTGTCAATGAAATTATAGAGAAATTCCCTGAACCTAAACCGGCTTATAATACCGTTTCTACCATTGTTCGCATTTTGGTGAAAAAGAAATTTGTGGCCCATAAAGCCTTTGGAAAATCGCATCAATACTATCCTCTTATGAGTAAGAAAGAATATGCCGATAAGTATTTCAGCAATTTTGTGCAGAATTATTTTAGCAACTCCTACCAGTCTTTGGTTTCCTTTTTAACCCGGCAAGAGAAGCTCGATCTTAAAGATATGGAAGCCATTAGAGCCATGATGGACGCAGAAATAAACAAACAAAAAGGAGGTGATGATGAATAGCTTTCTACTTTATGCACTAGAATCCGGTCTGAGCTTGTTCTTGCTTTTCGGATTTTATTTCCTCGTGCTTCGCAAATACTCGAACTTCTTGTTCAACCGAATTTTCTTATTGGTCTCCTTAGCCAGCTCTTTTATGATTCCTCTATTAGATTTTGGCTTTATGAATGAGGTCATCCTTTACCAAGTTCAGTTAGAACCCATAGTGATTGGTAGCCCAACTTTAAACAGCACAAGCACAAATACCTTTTCCATTCTCCCCATTCTACTTTTGGCCTATGCCATCATATCAGGAGTCTTCCTAGTCAAGTTTATATGGGAGATTCTTTCAGTCTTTAATGTAAAAAGACAATCCTCACCCCTATTTTCTGAGCTTGTAGGAGAAAAAATATTCCTCAATAACAAGCATAATTTCAGTTTCTTCAATTGGATATTCATCAGAGAAGAGGACCAACATAATTCCTCAATTATCGCCCACGAGAAATCTCACACTCAGATGCTGCATAGCTTTGACATCTTTATGATCAAAGCCTTTCAAATTGCTTTTTGGTTTAATCCCATCCTATTCTTAATGGAAAGAGAGCTGCGTTTACAACATGAATATGCAGTGGATGAAAAAGTATTAAGCCAATCAAAAAACATCTCCAATTATCAGCAATTATTGCTCAATCAAGTATTCCAAGTGGAATTTAATTTACTCAGCAATCATTTCAATCAAACATTTCTAAAAAATAGATTTATCATGATGACAAAAAAAGAAAACAAAAAGTGGAGCCGTTTATTTTTAATGGCATTTTTAAGTATGGCATTCATTTCTCCAGCCTTTGTGAGTTGCACCATGGACTCAGCCAAGGAAGAAATTAATGAACCACAAGAAGTAACTCAAGAACCTATAAAACCAGAAGTTCCAGAAGAAGTAAAAACCGAAGAAGCAGAAACAGACACTAAAGAAGAAACTTTCTTAGTTGTGGAAACCATGCCCATGTTTCCTGGTGGAGAGAAGGCCATGTATACTTATATCGGGCAAAATGTAACATACCCTGAGAAAGCCAAAAAAGAAGGTATTGAAGGCCGAGTATTTGTAACCTTTGTGGTGGAAAAAGATGGAAGCATTACAGAAGTAGAATTAATGAGAGGAGTTTCTGATGAATTAGATCAAGAAGCCTTAAGAGTCATTAAGTCAATGCCCAAATGGAAGCCTGGAGAACAAAGAGGAAAAACGGTAAGGGTTCAGTATAGAATGCCTATTAAATTTACTCTTAATTAATGTCTGTCTATAAAATCCACTAATTTCGTTAGGCTTGCACTGAAAACAAGCATTTACAAAAGTAAACTTATGGTTATTCAGCTCATCGCAAGTCTCATTATCAAACTTTCTAGAGCAGACTCTTGAGTCTATTGACAGGCTTTAATTAGATTACAAAGAAAACCATGAATTAAAAAAGCCTGCGATTGCAGGCTTTTTTAATATCTAAGTATTCATATTACAAACCTTTACTGGGATTTTCACCACAAATTGGCTTCCCTTGCCTTCCAAAGTATTGAATTCTATTTCTCCATTTAATAAGTCCACCATAGCCTTAGTAAGGGTCAACTTCAAACCAGTTCCATCGAAGCTAGCTTGTTCTCCGCTAAGCTCGATATGCTTTTTAATACTTCTACTGATGGTTTCTGGCAACTCTGTAAAATCACTAGAAATCTTTAAAACCAATTGGCTTCCTTCAGAAACTTCAGCTTCTAAGGTGATGTTTTTATTGTCAATAAACTTAATCAAATTAGAAAGCAGATTATCGAGTATTCTACGCAATTGATATGGATCCGTATAAACACACGCATCTTGCGCTAGGTTAGCACTAGTCTTTTTCCTCAATACAATATTCTTACTTTGTGCCAATTCTTGAAAATTGGAAATAAAAGACAATAAGAAAACATTAATTTCAAACTTCTCCATCCTCACATTCACCTGTAAGTTTTCAATTTTTGTTAAATCCGTTAAATCATTTAAAAGTTCTACCAGCTGTTCCGTATTTTTTTCAATTAATGAAATAAACTCATCTTTCTCTTCTAAGGTAAAATAGCTATCTTTCAACAAACCTGTAAAGCCTAATATTGAATTCATAGGGGTTCTAATTTCGAAGCTCATCTTTTCCATCAAGCCCAATTCGTTAGCTGCTTTAATATCTGTTCGTTCCGATAACAAAGCTAAATCACCAACTAAACCCTCCATTTTAGATTGAAATTCTTTATCCGATAGTTGAGTTCTCTGCTTTAATAATTCCGCAGCAGAATGACTTAGTTTATTGACTGAAGTATTCATTATTTTTATTTTTCAGTGATTATTTTACAAACCTTATACCATATTCATATCTAATATACAAAAAATATTGGAGCGATTAAAAACTTAGCCTGCCTTTTTTGATAATCGACTGGCCAAAATCGCTGATAGTAGAATTAAAAAGCCACCAAATAATAATTTACCATTCAAACTTTCACCTAATAATAAAACAGCAAATAAAATGCCCCAAACTGGCTCCATATTGGAGATTAAGGAAGCGGTTCTAGCTTCTACTTTCTTCAATCCATTAATATATAACAGGTGAGCTAAAGCAGTAAACACCAATCCTAATAAAAGCAATTGCGACCACGCCATTATATTTATATCTTCAGGAAAAAGAAATAATAAAGGAAACAGACAAACCATGGCAAATAAATCTTGAAAGAAGGTCAACTCAATGGAAGAATTCTCTTTTCCAAAAGTCTTATATAATAATAGATAGCGATTTAAAATGGTGATAAAAGAAAAACTCAATCCGCTCATGATGCCCCAAAAAACGCCTTTTGTATATTCAGATTCCCAATTCCATTCTGGTAAAATCAAATAAATACCAATAGAACTGAGGAGGGCTAAGATAAACCAAGAATACTTCCAAGGTTTTTTGAAAATGAGAGGTTCAAGTAAAGAAGTAAAAATAGGAAAACTCGAGAAGCTAATGAGTCCAATGGTAACAGTACTCATTTGAATAGATGCAAAGAAACTCCACCAATGAAAGGCCAATAAAGCACCCAAAGGGAAATAATAAATATAAGACTTAAATGGAATTCGAAATGGATTTTCGCGTTTCACCAGAAACCACATTCCAAATGCCAATGAAGCAAAAAGCACCCTCCCCCACACTATAGTTATGGCATTTAAACCGATCCATTTCCCAAACAAACCTGCAAATCCAAAAAGGAATACAGAAATATGTACCTGATAAATAGAGGTAATTTTAGAAGCTTTTTTAGCCTTCATCCCGTTTCATCTTTGGCTCTCCAGAACCATCCTCCGTTTCTAGAAGTTTTTTATCCTGCTCCTGCTCCTCCTTCACATGTAAATCGAGCTGTGGGAAAGGTATCTCAACATTGTTTTTAGCAAAAGCATCGGCTATTAAAACCGAAATATCACTTCTGGCCTGTAAGCCATTATCAAACAAAGTCCAAAATAGCAAACGGAAATTCAAAGAACTATCACCAAACTCATTGAATAATACACGTGGTTCTGGCTGATTTACCACCATATCACTTTCTCTAGCCACCTTATTCAAAATTTCAATCACTTTATTAGGGTCGGTACCATAAGCAACTCCAACAATGATCTCTATCCTTTTATAATCATCCGATAAAGTCCAATTGATCAATTGGTCTGAAACCAGATTAGAATTTGGCACCACCACTTCAGACCCATCATAGGTTCTAATATTACTACTTCTAATACCTATGCTTTTAATCTCTCCAATTAATGGTCCTATTTCAATGATATCACCAACCTGCACAGGACGCTCATAAATCAGAATCAATCCTGAGATAAAGTTATTCACCACATTTTGCAAACCAAAACCAATACCCACACTTAGTGCTCCCATGATAATACTAAGTTTGGTCATATCGAAACCCGCCGCTGTAAGAGCAATCATAACACCACTAAATCCAATAATAATTTTTAGTGTCATCCCAATAGCAGCAGGAATACCTCTTAAGGATTGCGATTTCTTGAAGTTTTTATTGTCAAAAATAATTCCAACAAGCGAATACAAACCATAGGTGATAGCTATGCTAATTATAAATTGGAATATGCTCAGATAAGTAAACACAAACCCTCCTAAATGCCTCTCCATCTCAAAAAAATCTTCCATAAACTCATCAAAAGGAGCTTCAAGTTCAAGAATAGCCAAGATAACATAGAGAAGTAAATACATAAACAAAACACCAAGAAATTGCGTCAAACGCTTTTTAAAAAGCGGAACATAATGGAGTACTTTAAGATTTTCATGATTACGAATCAGGTGGCTTATAATCTCTATCAAACTTAAAACCATATGCCATAATCCTACGATGATAATAATAGCGGCAGTAATTTGTATGCCAATTTTCAGGAATAAGACTGATAGGTTTAAGAAACCAAAAATATTTCCAATAAAACTGGCCAAAAATAAAAAGAACACCGGATACCGAAGGATGGAAATTGCTTTTCTAAAACGAAGGTTTGGTAAGGTTTGTGTTGTAAATTTAGTGGTTAAATAGCCTGCAGTGAAAACAACAGCTAAAGTGGTCTCCAATAAAATATATAGTCTAGAATAATGACCAAAATACCAGAATAAAACTTCTATATTATTCAAAAGCATTAGGATAATGAAACGTACTAAAATGGATTTCCCTTGTTTCTTTGTATAGGAGAAAGAAGCCGAATATATGTTTATCAATAATAACATTCCCATGATCCCAGTTAAGGCTAAAGGAATATTTCGAAAAGTAATAAAGAAGAACAAAATGAATAAACTTGAAGCGCTGGCATAGGGCTTTGCAATCAAAATATAGTTAATATCGGATTTTAAAGACTTATGATCCGAGCCGAAAATCTTAATATATCGGAATCTTAAAAAGATAATGAGAGCCAAAATGAAGAGACAAGCAAAAACATAACTGCTGAGGTACTGTAAATAAACTTCTGCATTATTATTAAAAGACTTGGTATTCTCGTACCATGCTTTTTTCACCCTTGCAAAGGCGGTACCTTCAAATGAGTCTTTAAGACCAATATTCCAAATAGCTACTTCTGACATTTGAAATAATTTGGTTCTATAACTCTCCTGAAGCTCCTCCAAATCCAAAATAACAGACTCAACCACCACCAGCTGATCAGTGATGTCATTTTCTAGGTTAATCAGTCTGATACTATATTGATAATTGGCTTTTTGAAGTGTTTTAATCTCCGACAAGACCTTTTGTATCCTTTCTTTAATAGACAATGGAACATTCTGATCACCAATATTTTTTGCAGTACTTTGCCACTTTTGCTTTTTCTCATTTAAAGAGAGTGTCTGTTTTTCTAGTTGGCTTAGGGTTTCATAAATATAAGTTTGCCAACCCTTTAACTGACTCTCATACCCCGCCCATATTCTATTGGTATTGATCAAAAAGAACTTGGATAAATTCTTATGATTATAATCTTCAAACTCCTCCTCTTCAATATTAATCCTTTTGGTTAGCTTTCTGAAATTACTATCTACCAATGCAGATTGCGATTTATTGGAGAGGTTTTTCTTGGTGGTTTTTAGATATTTATTGAGTTTTTCAATCTCAAAATCAATATCCGGAAAACCATAATAATTCTCGGTGGAATCACTAATAATGGTTAGTTGAGCCTGAGCAATACTTATACTACTCATGAAAATAATAAGTAGCAAACAAAGCGTCTTTAAATAGGAAGTGTTTATTTTTCGTGACATAAAAGAGTTCTTATATTATTCAAAAATAAACATTTTTAGCTAATTTACTCAGAAATAGACAAGTATTAATAATTATCACAATAGGCTGCTCAGCTATAACACTTCGTTCTGCAAAATAGACATCGAATATACACTAAGTAAATAAATACATCAATATATTTAATTGCCTCCTAAAATAAGAGGAAATAATGGGTATTATTTTTTATACAAACTCAGAACAATATTTAAAAACACAAAATTCTCACCACTTTTCATATACATTTGAATAAAAATACATTCTCACTGTAACTAATCACAATTCAAAACAGTCTAAGAAACATGAAAAAACGCAGCTTAATATTCTCAATTTTTGTTTTTGTTACCCTCATCTCTTTTGGGCAAAATGAAGAAAACCATATTATTCGTGGCTCCATCATTGATAAAAACACCAATGAAGTACTACCCTATGCCAATATCGTTATACTTCAAAAATACAAAGGAACGGTAAGTAATGAAAAAGGAAGTTTCTCATTTGACCTATCTCCTTTCTCATCTCAAGACACGCTCAGTTTTCAGTTTATTGGATACAAGTCGCATAAGGTACTCGTGAACCAAACCACTCCTGAAATGACTGTTTATCTCGAAGAAGATATGATCAATTTGAGTGAAGCTTTTGTGTATGGGAATCCTCCGAACCCAAAAGATATCATCAAAAAGGTAGTTGAAAACAAAGACAAAAACTATAAATACATCAGTTCAAATAATCAGGTTTTTATTCGTTCCAGAGATATTACTGATATAGAAAACCTCAGTACGAATGTTAAGAAGCTATCCATTGATCAACTTGATGAGGATTTAATACAAAATACGGTAAAAAAAGTTCCTAGACATATTACTTCTTACACTGACTTTTTGGGAAACCTTTACTTTTTCGAAGGCAAAAGTGACAGCTTAAAAGTAGATCCAAAACGTACGGTCTCTTTAAAAGAAGAAGATATTGCTGAGTTTGAACAAATAGGTAAAATATTTGAAAACCTATTTAAAGATACAGGAGAAGAAGAATATTGGAAAATAAAAAGTGGGATCTTTGGCCAAAAGCTAGATATCCAAGAAGAAGAAAATGATAGCATTACCGAAACTCCAATTTCCAATGACAGTAGCAGCACCAGATATATGAGATCGAGCATTAGGTATTGGTTAGAATACTCAAGCATTGAAAATACTGATGAATGGGAATTCCTCTATAGCCCAGGGAAATATAAATACACTTTAACTGGAGGAACCAGAGTAAATGGAGAAGATGTTTTTATTATAGATTTCACTCCAAAAAGTGGAGGGGAATATATAGGCAGGGTTTATGTTTCTACTGAGTCCTACGCGCTCATTAAAGCCGATTACGAATATGCTGCTGGAAAAACGGGCAGAGATATTCATTTGTTAGGAATTGGCTATACAGAGGACTATTTTAAAGCGAGCATTTATTTTGAAAAAATTGAGGATTCCTATCAGCTAAAATATTTCTCAAAGAAAGCCGGAAAACATTTCTCCATCAACAGAAGCCTTCAATTGATTAAAAAGAGAAAACGTTGGCTGTTGAACAAAACACTAAAAGAAATGAAGCTAAGGCTGAAAATGGCAGCTAATCAAGAAGAATCAGTAGAAGTCCTCTTCTTGAATCATGAAAAAATCAGTAATGAAAGTTTTGCCCAATTCAATCAGCCCAAAAAGATGAAAATTCAATATATCGAACAATTCCACGATGATTTATGGATAGGCTGACTCATGTTGTGCCACCTATACCGATGTAACTGTGCCACTCAA
>NZ_JABKCA010000043.1 GCF_013166655.1 Lentimicrobium sp. L6 | reverse complement strand
CTAAGGGGTGGTCAATCAGATTGGCACAGGGTGGTCAATGTGACTGGCTTTTCCACTATACCTATCAAAGTGAAGGCATAAAAATATCTAAGTCGTCCTGGTTCAACAATCAGCACCAATATTTCAGAATTAAATTGATCATGAGCCAATTATTTAAGTTTCTTTTGCTTAGTTTCACAATACATTACTTGGTTTCGTTGTCAGGTATTTGTTTCTGAATTATTGTCTTTTTATAATATTCACTAGATTTTATTTCAAGAAAATAATACCCATCCTGAGCATTATTGCCATGGCTATCTGTACCATCCCACTTTATTAAATGTTCTCCCTTGTTAATTTTCCCTGAATACAACTCAATCACTTCATCTTCGTTCAAATCTTTTATCTGAATACTAATAATTGTATTGTAATTTATTTCATAACTAATATTCAAGGTGTCTGAAAAGGAAGATGGAGTAACATCAAGGATTTCAACAGAATTATAGCCTTTAGTTTTTAAGTTGGGTTTCTCATGAAGAAATGCATCTAAATCAAGAGCATAAAGGTTTCCGTTGGCACTACCCATGTACAACATATCATTTGCTACAAGCAGGCTCGAATAGATATTCCCTCCAAGCGTAGTGAAATTTTTAAGACTGCCATCGGATTTGTTTAATGCATAAAGATATCCCCTTCCCGGGCTTGTACCATAAACATTATAAGCATCGCCAGTTGTGAAAAGCAAAGAGTTTTTATAAGCCAATGGTTTTGAGAAGTTGTTATTCAAAAACAGATAAGCCCAATATTTTTCTCCAGTATTTGCATTGAAAGCCAACATTTCGTGATTATCAGAACCCCCAATAAATAGGGTGTCATTATGCACCAATGGGTCACCAGAAATCCATCCACCGGCCTTTTCTATGTAATTCCATTTTTTTTCTCCAGTGTTTTTATCCAGTACTTGCATTTCTGGATTCCTCATCCCAAAAAACAACAAATCATTATTAATTGTCAATTGTGTATTTATTTGTCCGAAGGTATTGTACAGCTGTTTTTCGTAAGTTTTATGTTCCCATAGTTTCTCTCCAGTTGCTAGGTTATAGGCATCAACTTTACCATTCCAATCACCAAAATACAGAATTGAATTCTCTATAATTAAACCACTTTTAATTGCAGCCGTATCTGTTCTTAATATCTCTTGTTTTATTTCGCCGGTTTTCAAATCGAATCCTTTCAATTCACCATTTCCTAAACCAAAATATATTATTGAATTGAAAATTGCTGGAGCACCACTATGATAATCCCAGGGGTCAATTTGAGAAGAGCCTTGTTTATCCTTACTACTGTAACACCAGACTTGTTCTCCGCTATCTTTATGCAATGCAAAAACATCATTTCCACTTTTAAAATATACCATGTCCTTATTTATCAATGCTTTTGACTGTATGCTTGACTTGGTTTTCAAATTCCAAATTTGCTGTCCCGTTTTTAAATCAAGCCTATAGAAAATAGAGTCATTACTGCCAAAATAAATACCCTCTTCATCAATGATTGGATGAGACAGGATTTTTCCATTGGTTTCGAAGGACCATTGAACAAAAGGATTTTGCTGCGACTTTACATGAAACATGCAAAGCAGCATTGCGATTAAAAGAATGGAATTTTTCATCTCAGTAATATTTTAGATAGAGGACTAAAGGCTGTTTTTTTTCTTGAATAAAACTACTGTAAACCAGATATATATGACGAGCATCCAAATGCCCATAAACGGACCTACATCAAATAAACCTGAACTTGCAGGTGAATTTGGGAAAGTGATCATATTTAAAATTAACAATGTAGCAGCAATCAAAGAACAAATATACCCAAGAAAAGCTGGGAATTTGGGTGATTTAGCAATATTCAAACCAAAGAAGAATAAGGAGATGGTAATGAAAATATCGAAAGCCACATCAAGTCCAGCTTGCACACGATTAGCTCCTTTGAAAGTGGCCTTTAAAAGTGCTTTTGTATCTTCCGAAGGAGCTAAAGCCAAGGCCTCTTGATTCCACATTATATTAGCTTGTTGTACTACTATTAATGTGCAAGCCAGAGCTCCACCAATGATTCCAAAAATATAAGCAATTTCTAATGTTGGTGTGTGGTGAGTTTTTTTTAGGAAATGATACAAACCCATGTATGAAATAATCCAAAGCAATGGGAAGGCAAAACCAATCAGTTGACCTAAAGTTAATGGAAGTGGTAATACTGCTGCTCCGAAATAGAAAAACACAGATACAATGCCTGATATTGCTCCTATTTTTTCTATTTGATGAATGGTGCTTTTTTCTTGTTTCATAATTTAAAGTTTTTGAATTTTCGCTATTTAAATGATGGCATTGACCATCAGATTGTTACATTAAAAGTGCTTGCTCTTATATCTAGGTTTTCTTATCATACTTATTAATAGTTTTAAAAATTACTTAGCTATTAGATTGATTTTGATAAGAAAGTCCACTTATGACTAGCACGGTTTTTTATTCTTTAATAATTTTCATGTTTTCTTGGAAAGCTACATCCCTAATTTTTAAAATGTATATACCTTTGCTTAGTTCATTTAAATCAATAATAGCTACATTTTGTATGGGTTTTATTAAAGAATTAAAAACTATATCCCCTTGCAGATTAAATATTTCGATCTGTGTA
The DNA here is from genome assembly GCF_013166655.1 of Lentimicrobium sp. L6. Classification (NCBI taxonomy): domain Bacteria; kingdom Pseudomonadati; phylum Bacteroidota; class Bacteroidia; order Bacteroidales; family Lentimicrobiaceae; genus Lentimicrobium; species Lentimicrobium sp. L6. The sequence continues at coordinate 45,112 of NZ_JABKCA010000043.1, read as the reverse complement.
TCTTCAGCACCTAATTCCGGGCTTTTTAGAGTTAAATAGTCTTTTATTGGGTTAGGATATATAGAGATCTTTTTTGTGTGAACTCCTACTCCTGTATTAATATCTTCAGTTATATGAATCAGATCATTGGGTGCCAGATTTGTAAAGTTTTGTATCATACCAGAAGTCCATTGTATTTGCAGACTATCGATTACTATTGCGTCTTTTAAACCAAAATGAACTACCAAACTATTTTGACTACAATAGCCTGATTGCGAACTGACTTCTCTAGTTTGCCAAATGGAGTTTCCATCGATTTGTGCTTTGCATCTTACCTTTACTCCAATAGCCGACTGGTTTGTTATCAAACCAGTCAGATTTATTTTAATCCAATTATTTTGGTTTCCTTCGTTTTTATACAAATAGTTGTTTTGTGTTTCATCTTGCCAATTGGCAACCACCAAGTCTAGAAAACCATTATTGTCATAATCGCCCCAGGCACACCCATAGGAGTTTCCCAGATCTGTTGCTGGAAGTTCATCCGTAACTTTTATAAAGCCATCATCACCATCATTTCTGTATAGATGATTCTGTAGATCATTTGAACAATAGCCATTTGTGACGAACAAATCCAAATCACCATCGTTATCATAATCACCAAAAGAGGAACTAAATGAGCAATCCTCCTCAGTATCCCAAGGTCCAGATACTTCTGTAAAGATATCATTACCTTCGTTTTTAAATAACTGGTTGTTTTGTTGATAGTTGCTGATAAATAAATCGTAATCCCCATCATTATCGTAGTCGCCCCAACTACTACTAATTGAGGTATAATTGTCTGATGTGATAGAGATATCGGTCAATTTCGTAAATTGAAAATTCCCATCGTTTCGGTATAGGTTATTCTTTTGATTGCTTTCATTACTAACAAATAAATCCTGATCACCATCATTATCATAGTCAATCCAATTTACTGATCGGGAATAATAACTATCGGTTGTGGGACTAATATTTACGACTTCCTCAAAAAATCCTGTTCCCGTATTTCTGAATAATGTGTTTGCCTTGTTACCTGCGCTATTTGTTATATAAAGATCAACGAAACCGTCATTATCTGCATCGCCCCAAGAGGCGGTTTCTGAATACCCGCCATTGGTGGCAATAAGGCCTGTGTCTATTTTATTGAAAACACCTTCACCCATATTTTTATAGAGGAGGTTATTCATATTATACCAGTTTACAATAAACACATCAGTATTTCCATCATTATCATAATCCGCACAACTTGCTCCATCAGATGGTGTTCCGTCATTAGTAATAACACTCTCCATCAAACTAAATGACTCACCGTTATTATTAATATATATCATATTATTCTCACCGCCTGTTTTACCATTTGTGATCAGTATATCCTGAAAATCATCATTATTAATATCAATAAAATTACAGCTACGCGAACCACTTGGAGTATTTACTATCTCTCCGGTAATTACTTTGCTAAACTGCTGTGCATTGATGTTTAAGGTGGCGAAAACTAATAATGCCATGTAAATTAATCTTTTCATGATGATGATGTTTTTGGGTTAAATTCTGGCTAAAACTAGCTATATGGTTTTTTACAAAAAAACTATTTCAACAGATTCATTCTTAGAGTCAATGGAAAGATTAATACTGTATACAGGCCTATTTTTGTATACTTAAAGTCAGTTTTATTGACCTGAATCAGCTATATGTAGATAAAGTATCAAATTATTTATGAAATGAGATATCTTTGCTTGCTATGACGAAAGTTTGGGACATAAAAAGAATTTTGGAGCATCTGCTTTTTTGGATGGTTTATTGGCTTATGATCAGTTTTTTTCAAGGACTATATGATCTTGATTTTGTAAAAATACTATTGAGTAGTTTGATGAATCTACCCTTGACAATAGTTTCCACCTATTTCTTTATTTACTTTATCTTGCCTCTAATTTATAAGAAGAAACTAATATTATTTTTAATCTTTTCCATTTTATTACTAGCTACTTCTGTAATTCTTCGGCGAATTTTAATTGCATATATCCAGTTTCCATTATTTTTTGCTGATTCAGGATATACCTTTGTTTTTTTAGATTGGTACCGAATTGGTGGGCACTTTGTTCAAAATATTGAAGTGATAGGAATAGTTTCAGCTATTAAGTATTACAGAGACTGGAATCGAAATAGGAATAAAATAGATGCTTTAACCAAGGAGAAAAAGGAAGCGGAATTAAATTTCCTGAAAGCTCAGGTTCACCCTCATTTTTTATTTAATACCTTGAATTCCATCTATTATGAAGTATTGAAAAAATCTGATAAAGCGGCAGCTCTTGTCATCCAATTATCAGAATTACTTCGGTTTACTTTATATGAGTGTAAAGACGATTTTATACTTTTAGACAAAGAATTAAAAATAATTGAAAACTATATAGAAATAGAGAAAAGCAGATATGGAGAACGATTATTAGTTAATTTCAGCTATGATAGGAAACCAAATATAATGATTCCGCCATTGATCATTTTTTCCTTGATTGAAAATAGCTTTAAACATGGTGTTTCTGAACAAAAGGGAGTAAATCAGATCGATATATCCATAGCAGTTAAAAGTGACAATATTAGACTACATATTAGGAATCCAATTTCACGAAATACTAAAAAAGACAGCCTGGGCGCAAGTGAAGGAATAGGTCTTGAAAACACAATTAAGCAGTTGGATATTATTTATGATTCAAGATATGTTTTAGATAGCTCTATTGTAGATCATAATTATAATTGTATTTTAGAGATTCCAATCAGTGTTAAATGACAAAAATAAAATGCATTATTATTGAAGATGAATTTCCTGCTGTTGAGATACTAAAGGAATTTATTGGGAAAATTTCCGATTGGGAAATCATGTCAAGTTTTGACAATGCCCTGGATGCAATTTCCTATTTGTCGAAAAATAAAGTCGATGTCATATTTCTGGATATTCAGTTACCTGAATTAAATGGAATAGATTTTATTAAAACACTGGTGAATCCTCCACTGATAGTAATTACATCGGCTTATAACGAACATGCCATTGAAGCCTTTGAACTTGTTGTTTTTGATTATCTGTTAAAGCCCTATTCTTTTCAGCGATTTGTTAAAACAATATCGAGGATAAATAATCATTTTGAATCTGGCGATAATGAGAGCATCATTTCCAATGATCAGTATATCTATGTAAAAGAAAACAGGAAGAATATTAAGATTCTAATTGATGACATCATTTTTATTGAAAGCCAAAAAGAATATGTGCGGATTGTTTGTAAAAATCATGATGTAAAAACCAAACTTGGCATTACAAAAATCGAAAAACTGTTTACTGAACATCATATGTTAAGGGTACATCGCTCATTCTTGGTATCCATAAATAAGGTGACTTCTTATACAAAAACCCAAATTGATATCAATGGTCATCTTATTCCAATTGGTAAATATTATCAAAAAGATGTTTTGAAACAACTTGAATGATGTTCCATTTGATTTTCATTGCTGGTTCTGTTGCATTAATCCATTCAATTTTAGAAATCTAATATGATTAAATATCATATAGCTAAAGAATAAAATGTTTTAAAAGCAGTGGCTTTAGAGTTTTCAATCTGATTCTTTCTGATGATATTTATGGTTTCTATTCCTGCTAAAGTTCTTTGGGCTGACTCGAATTTCTAAAAAAAGTCAATATTGACAAAATTAAATTCAGTGACCTTAATTCTAGTCAAAAACAGTCAAAGGCTCAAGTATATTTACAAGCTTGGTTTACATACCTCTTCTGGAAATAAAAAAATGGAAAAGGCACTCCAGAAGGGCACTCCAGTGTGACTATTGAGAGAACAACATAAAAGATGTTAATTATGTCAATATTGACAAAATATAAAATGTGAATTTGTCCTAAGCTAGAGTAAATAATACGACAGAATCAGGATGGCTGAGCTATAAAAACTTGCTTATAGCTCATATTATACATATATTTGAGCGATATATGATAATATTATAGCTCATGATCTATAAAAAATGGAATTGGCAACATAATAAGTGGCCTCACTTTACTTATGACAAAAAGGTATTACAGAAATTAGAATACCTGTTTTTACAAAACACAGGTATGGTTTCTGGTGTATTAAAACATATTCAAAAAGATTCTAAAGATGACCTTTTGGTGGAAATACTAAGTACGGAAGCTCTTAAAACATCTGAAATAGAAGGTGAGATTCTTAGCAGAGAAAGTGTCCAGTCTTCAATCAAAAATAACTTAGGCCTCAAAACTGAAAAAAGAAAAATACCACCCGCTGAGTTTGGTATTTCTGAAATGATGGTTGATTTATATAAGAATTATAACAAACCCTTATCACACGAACAACTATTTGAATGGCACAAAATGATTACTAATGGCCGGCGTGATTTAATAAATATCGGAGGATACAGAAACCATGAAGACTCTATGCAGATTGTCTCTGGTGCTTTAGGCAAAGAGAGAGTTCATTTTGAAGCTCCAGCATCAAAACAACTGCCTTATGAAATGGACCAATTTATTTATTGGTTTAACTCTGTTCACGAAGATAAAGACAAATCGGAGATGCTAGCATTGACAAAAGCTGGAATTGCACATCTATATTTCGTTAGTATCCACCCTTTTGAGGATGGAAATGGACGAATTGGACGAGCTATTGCTGAAAAATCAATTGCTAAAAGCATTCAACAACCAACATTAATATCACTATCATACACCATAGAAAAAGACAAAAAAAGCTATTATTCTTCACTGGCAAAACATAATACAACTTTAGACATTACAGAATGGTTGGTTTACTTTGGTCAAACTATTTTAGATGCCCAACAAAACACCTTAAAACAAATTGAGTTTTTAATCGAGAAAACAAAGTTTTTCGATCACTTCTCTCCTCAATTAAATGAACGCCAATTAAAAGTAGTAAAGCGACTGTTTGACGCAGGATATTCGGGGTTTAAAGGAGGTTTAAGTGCTGATAACTATACTAAAATTGCCAAGACATCTGCTTCTACTGCAACCAGAGACTTACAAGATTTAGTGGAAAAGAAAATACTAATAAGGACAGGAGCATTAAAAGGCACACGATATTCACTTCATATTAAGTCTGTTTAGATAGTTCTGTCACATTAAGAACCTAGGTAATCACTTCTGCCCCAAATATAAAGACTCAAACAGGTTCTGTCGCATTAATTCAAACGAATTCTAAAAATCAAATATAATTAAATATTATACGGCTAAAGAATAAAAGGTTTTAAAAGCAGTGGCCTTGGGTTTTTCTATCTGATTCTTTCTAATGATACTTACGGTTTCTATTCCTGCTAGTTTCTTTGAGCGGATTCAAATTCTTTAAATCCAGTATTGATGGCTATTCTCCTCTTGATAAGAATAATGTTTTAAAAAAAGCCCCAATAAAATTAGGGCTATATCGAAAAATCATGAAGTTCTATGGGGGATTATTGAACAATAACCAATTAATTACTGGTTGTTATGAGATTTCGCTTAATTAAGGATTGAATAAAACTTTATCCTATGCTTTCGTATATATTCGTGTATTAAAACTAAAAAAAGAGCTATAAGTAAAACTTATAACCCTTTAGTATTCTGAGTGGAGAATAGCGGAATCGAACCGTTGACCTTTTGAAGCCAGTGGATAAGTCATTATTTTATACCATTGTTTTTCAGGCAGTTGAAAAATGCAGAGTGCGCAAAACAGCGCATTTTACAGCATTTTGGCACCTTAAAAGGGCAACCAGTCTACATTTTCAATACAGACAGATTATATGCAGGTTTTTGATGTTTGATTTTGTCAATCTTGTCGGAATTGAATTTGAAAGGTATAATGGTAATTGGCCAAATCCTAGTGCTAGCTGTCATCAAAATAGACATTTCACATTTTGATCAGATGACCAAGGCTACACTACATAAAACGACATGTATTTGGTGCTAAATACGGCACTATTTGTATTGATATGATGTTCTAGATACAAAACACCTTCAAATAGTGTAATTTATTGCTCTTTTAATCGAATTTATTGGATATTTTTGTATTATTGCAAATAAAAGAGCTTTAAAATGCACCTTCTAGATTTAATAAGTACCATAAAAGAACGTAGGGAGAACCTACAAGTAAACCAAGAAAACTTGGCAAAAATATCTGGAGTAGGATTAAGAACATTGAAGCAGTTTGAGAGTGGTAAAGGGAATCCCACATTACAAACTATACAGAAATTAGCTGATACTTTAGGTTTAGAGCTATGTTTAAGAGTTAAGAAGCAACTGATTGATGAGACAAGCGAAAATACTTTATAAAAACCAGGAAGCAGGTATACTGACTCAACATAATGAAGGGTCATTCACTTTCCAATATCACCATTCATGGATAAATGATGATGGCAAACCTGCTATTAGTTTAACAATGCCTAAGAAGCAGCAAGAGTACCATTCAGAATTCATATTTCCATTTTTTTATAATATGTTACCTGAGGGTTCAAACAAACAAGTAGTTTGTAAACTAAATCGATTGGACACAAATGATCACTTTGGTTTACTACTTACAACAGCAAAGACTGATAATATTGGTGCTATAAGAGTCATTAAAATAGACTAATTGTATGATTTTAAATGAATTAAAATATTGTCCTGGAACATTAGCAGAAGGATATAGCTCCTATAGCAGAGCTTGTTTGACAAAGGTCTTCCGAGGAAAAAAAGTACATCATATATTGCCATATGATTCACCTGCTTCAAACCCTGAAACAGATGAATTGTTTGATGACAACCGAAAACGAATTTCCATTTCTGGAGTGCAAGAGAAATTTTCTGTATTGCTTGAAAAAAATAAACTAAGACTCATCAAAGAAGGTGAAAAAGGAGCGTATATACTTAAGCCTATTCCAAGCATTGGGAAAAGGCAGGAACAAATGCCAGCTAATGAACACCTGACTATGCAAATAGCAAAACAAGTATATGGAATTGAAACTGCTGAAAATGCACTCATCTTTTTTAAAAATGGAGAGCCAGCATATATTACAAAGAGATTTGATGTAAAAGATGATGGTTCAAAGTTAGCACAAGAAGATTTTGCATCTCTAGCAGGAAAGACTCCACAGACATATGGGGAACAGTATAAATACACTGGAAATTATTTGGATCTATTTAAAATTTTAAAAAAGTATGTTCCTGCTTATCTTATAGAGGCTCCAAAGCTTTTGAAGATCATCATTTTTAATTATTTATTTTCAAATGGGGATGCTCATTTGAAGAATTTCTCACTAATAGAAACCTCTTTGGGAGATTTTAAATTGAGCCCAGCCTATGACTTACTAAATAGTAGAATACATATTGACGACAAAGACTTTGCTTTGGAGGATGGCCTTCTTCCAAGAGAACTAACCCATGGTAAAATAGTTAAACAATTTAAGGTCCTTTCGGAACAAGCTGGTATAAGGGAAATAACTTTTGTAGAAATAATGAATTCAATGCTTCATCAAACCGAAAATGTTGAGCAGTTAAGCTTTTCCTCCTATCTAGATGTACATTCACAAAGGAATTTCTTTCAGTCTTATTTATCTAGACTCAAGAAACTAAACCAAAGTATCTGAATGGTTCTGGGTTCTTGCTAAAATGAGAAAACCTACTTAACAAACTGGAAAAACCGCTGCCCTAGACCACCCAAAGCCAGAGCAAACTGACCATGTCCGCCAGAGCAAAGTGACCACACTAAAACAAAACGCTCAACTCCCCTACTTAATCCTGTATCTAAGATTCCTTAAGGGCTAGGGAGGGTTCTGTCGCATTAATTCAACGTTAAAATTAAAAATCAAATATAATTATATATTATACGGCTCAAGAATAGAGTGATCTACCTTTACGCCTCTTATTAAAAGCAATTCTTCCACATCCCTATAGCTTAATGTGAATCTTAATTTAAAATAGACTGCCTGAAGTATTATAATTCTGGGATATCGGTGGTGCTTGAACATCAATTATTGTTTTACTGGTGGGTAAAAATAGAAATTAATTTACCTCTGAGTAATTAATGCGCCAGAACCATATGGCAATAAGGTATTTAATTTTTTGAAATACTAAAAAAGTTTGAAGGGAGGCTGCTTTATTGACGAAAATAGAGAAGGGTAGTTTAAAAAAGTTACTTATAAGTAGGATGAGTCTCCTGAGATTAGATGAATTAGCCAGAGTAAGACAATTCCAATAGATCTGATGGAATCTTATCATCTACTTGATTTAATAATTAAAAGCGGATCATCCGAAGCTCATTTATTTAAAGTTTTTTAAAAAAACTGCTATACTTATCTCAATAAATACATTTTTCTTCTTTCGCTAATATTGTCAACCGATAGTTTATAAATATATACGCCAGATGACAGTGCGTTTCCATTCATGTCAGTTCCGTTCCATTGAACAACATAATCACCTGCTTGCTGATTATTATTAACAATGGTTCTTAAAAGTCTGCCACTTTCATTATAGATTTGAAGCTTAACAAAAGCTTTGCTTGTTAATCTATAATTTATGCTTGTGGAATGATTAAAAGGATTGGGGAAATTTTCTGATAGCCTAATTTTACTGAGAATATTTTTACTTTCATTATTATCCACTGAAGTAATGATGGGATCTAAAACACCTTCTCCTTCATTGGCAATATAATATTCATTTGATTCAATATCAGAATATGATTCTATGATTCCTGATGGCCATTCAATAATAATGGAATCGGCTTGTAAGGCTCCATCCAGTCCAAAATGAACTCGCATGTCGCTTTGCTCCAGTAAGCCATCATTGCTTGCAATTTCTCTAATTTGCCAATATGAAACGCCATTAATGCTAGCTTTCAAACGTACTTTTGTTCCAATTGCTGATTTGTTTGAGCCTGCTGAATTTGGACTGTTTGTTTTACTTCCTAAACATTTGATACCTATCCAATTTTTTTGACCATCTGTGTTGTTACTATAAAGCATATCATTTTTTACAGCGCCTTGTACAGTAAAGTATGAAACAAAAAGATCTATATCACCATCGTTATCATAGTCAGCATTTGCAAATCCGTAACATGTATTTCCCGGACTTGCAATATTTATATTTTCAATTTTTGTAAATGTATAATCCGGATAGCCTGAATTTCTATAATACATATTAGCACCTTGATCAAACCACGGTGGTCCACTTGCCTGAGTTGCCAAATATAAATCCAGGTCACCATCGTTATCAAAGTCTTCCCACATTTGGGCATTAAACTGACCAATGTCCTGTGTAATTTGCAGGTCCGTTATTTTAACAAACTGGCTATTACCTTCATTTTTATACAAAGTGTTGGTAGTGCCCGGACCATATGTATTGCCCGATCCTCGTCCTGCATTTATTGCATACATATCTAAATCGCCATCATTATCAAAATCAATCCATCTTATATTCATTGCTTGCATTTGTTCGTTTGCATAAGGTGATTCTGTGTCCCGGATAAACTCAGCTTCTCCAGTTTCGATGAGCTGATTAATATAAAAGTAACAATATGATTCTTCAGCTGTAAACTGATTAAATACTCCAATGGAAAGATCTAGATCTCCATCCTGATCATAATCTGACCAGGTTGCCGTTTTATAATGATCGAATGCTTCGTTTACAATAGCACTAATCGTATCTCTGGAAAAAGTTCCATTACCAATATTATGGAAAAGTAGATTCTTATAGTTTGTATTAGGAAAAAGTCCACTTGTACCTGTGGGTAAAAATAAATCTACAAAACCGTCATTGTCGTAATCTGACCAGATTCCGGAAAATGAGAAATAATCATTTTCGGCTCCAATGACACCCTCTGTAGCCATTGAATAATTAGAATTGCCATCATTTCTCCATAGTATTGAACCATATTGAGGATTCAATTCTGATGGTCCGTTGGCCAGGTATATATCCAAATCACCATCGTTATCATAATCGGCGCAGCTAAAGCCAATGGAAATCTGCATTAATTCTGAAAACTCACCAGCATCAAATTCAGTAAAATTGTCATTTCCATTGTTTCTCCATAATTTGTTGCCATTTCCCCCAATTTGAATTAAATCCTGATATCCGTCGTTATCAAAATCAATAAATCCTGTCCCACTACCAGTTGCGGTATTGTAAACATCAATTGCTGTAAATGTTTGTGATTTTGTAATTATGGGAACCACAAGTATGAGGCAAAATATCATAATCAGATTTTTCATTATTTTCTTTATTTTGAATTAATAAATTTTGAGGCAAATGTAAAGTGCCGATGATTAATAATCGTCTTTCTCGATGGAGAGAGACTAGTAGTTTTCAAAAAAGAGAGAAGATTTAGTTTTGAAAATTATCAATTCCAAATCATCATATAGAATTAAGCTCCGTATGAATTATTTTAAGTGTTGCTTCATGGTTCTGTCGCATTAATCCAAAGTTAAATTAAAAATAAAATATAATTAAATATGATACAACTAAAAAATAAAATGTTTTGAAAGCAGTGGCCTTGGGATTTTCTATCTGATTCTTTCAAATAATATTTATTATCTCTATTCCTGCTAGAGTTTTTTGATCTGACTCGAATTCTTTAAATCCAGTATTGATGGCTATTCTTCTCATGGTATCCAGATGATCCTGCTCTATGTTTTATTGCATTATTTAAAAAAGTCAATATTGACAAAATTAGTTGGACTGCTCTGGGGTATTAAGGGGTTAGGTTTGGTGCATAATAATTCATTTTTAGTATCAAGATATAGTATTCAATAAAATCATTGGGGAACCATTAAAAAGATGCAGATTTAATTGATCAATTTTATCTTCAGCCATCAATAAATATAACAATCCATTTTCATTAAAAACCCTTTCCCTTTCTTTATGCAAAAACCTTTGCAATAAATACATTTATTATAATTTGATTTCATCAAAATAGACATTTTATAATTTTGTCAGGTGCCATATGGTACACTATAAAAAGTAAAACGCTTGTTTAACGGGCTCTAAGGAATTTCATTATTGATGGGAGACTTCAATACTTTTGGAATTTGATTGGTTTAATTATTATAAGATGCTCATATTAAGGCAGATAAATTTCTTGAAAAAGGAAAAGCGCCATATGGTACACTACCCATCTTTCCATAACTCATTGAACCCGTTTATAAATTCTTGTTTTGTTTGGACTGTTTTCGCAAGACCCATCACTTTCTTTTCTAAAGCAAGATATTCGTATGTGCTAAGTTCTGTACTATTGTAAAGGTATTTGGACATCAGCATTGATATACTATCCGACACAACTTTTAAGTCTTGATTAAGGTTTTTATCCTTTTTGTCAGAAGGTTGAAAGTCGCAAGAATAGAGTAGAAGAATTATATATAGAACAGCAAATATGATCCCTAATTGTTTCATTTTATTTAATTGTTACCTGAGTTAGCTATCTCTTTAGCAACATTTTCTTTGTGTCTACAAAACTACTTGTAGCAAGTTGATAAAAATAAAATCCCTTCGGAATATTTTTTGCACTGTATAATACACTGTGATTTCCTGAGCTTAATGTATTAGAGATAAGCTGCTCAATCAATAAACCCTGTATATTATATACGGTAAGTGTTACGAATTCTTCTTCATTTAAAGTAAAATTGATACTTGTTGCTAAAGAAAATGGATTGGGATAGTTTTGTTCGAGATTAAAATTGTTAGGCTTTTCTTTGTTGCTGTTAATACCTGTTATTTCGCTCATATGAATCATTCTAATCTTACCAAGAGCACCATCGAGGATATAGAGGGTGTCACCTGTTTGACTTATTGCACAACTATTTGGCTTATTAAACTGAGCTTCCAACAACTCACCATCAACTATCTGATTTCCGCCTGTGCCGGCATAATGTTCCGCAATTCCATCAGTGGTATTGACCCGAAAAATTTTTCTCAGGTTCGGACTGGGGATATACACATAGTTATCAGCATAAACAATCTGATTGATACTGGCTCCGGCAACCATACTGAAGTTGGAGATAATTTGATTTGAATCAACTGTGAAAACATCTCCACCAGCAAAATTGGTTACATACATTAATTGATTTTCATCCATTGTAATTCCAATGGCATCCTTAATACCAGAACCAAAAGCATATATTTCAGAATTCCCGTCTAAGTCGAATTTGAGCACAGTTTTGCCATTCCCACTGAAATTTGCTCCGTATAAAGTAACGAATATTTCATCACCATCACTAACTATCAAGCCTGCCGGGCCATCCAACTCAGAAGCAAATTCTGAAACAACCCCTTCCGGAGTAACTTTGCTAATTGAATTACCAGAATAATTTGAAACGTAAAGGTTTCCTTCTGAATCAAAACCCATTCCTACCGGTCCGGGCAATCCGGTCACATAGTCTGATACAACACCCTCGGTTGTAATTTTTAAAATATTATCCTTGTTCCATCCACCCGAAACCAGCACATCACCATCTGGAGAGACTATCATGCCGTCACCGAAATTAGTTGGAATAGTAGCAATTGTACTCACATACTGGGCGGATAATTGTAGAATTATACTGCAAAGAAGCAATGTAATAATGTATTTCATGATTTTACTTTTAATTATTAAATATGAAGCAAAACTATGTTGGCAAAACGTATTAATCGTCCGAACACTTACTTTCGGACAAATTTACTTGCTAAAAAAAAGTTGAAGTTAACTTGCAATTTTGTTAATATACTCACGTGGAGTGAGTTCCGTTATTTTCTTAAAAGCAGAATTAAAAGTGGCTTTAGAATTAAATCCTGACTCATAAGCCAGGAAAAGAATTGTGTAATTTTTATTTTCTTCCAGTTGTACCAATTCTTTGAACTTTTGAATTCGATAGGTATTGACAAATTCATAAAAATTCTTGTTGTGGTATTCATTGATTACCCTCGATAAATCCCGTTGTTTTATACCCATCTGTCTGGCTAGTTCATTTAATGTTAATTTAGGGTTTAGAAAAGGTTTTTCAGAATTCATTACTTTTTCCAATTTCTCATTGAGGTCGATGTAAAAATCATCTGAAAAATAACCTTGTTCATATTTAGCCTGTTTTTCAGGAATGGATAGTATGTCTGAATCGAAAAAACTAAAATAGGCAAACAAAAAAGTTAAAAAGGAAATCAACACCCAAACGAAGTTATAGGTGAAAACTGTGCTAAATTGAAGGCCATCGACAAACTTGGAAACAAATCCATAAAACCACAATAAAATGATTACAGAAATAACTGCCAGAAAAATCTTGATGTATTTTACCTGAGGTAAAAACGACAATTCTTTTACAAACCTTTTTTCATAGTCATTCACCATTTTGTACCCAATAGTGATGTAAATCGCGTTTTGCACTATCGCCATTAATTCCAAAAAGAAATATACATACCCTAGGTTGGCATAAAAAATAGAGTTCTCAAACTGTCGGGGTAATAACAACCGGAAAAAGAAATAGCATAGAAATATTGCCAAAGGAACATAATGGAGATAATCTTTCCAACCAGGAAAGTATTTCTCCTCAAACAAATTTTTAAGATAAAGAAAGGACAATGGCCCATAGCTGAAAATAATAATGTCCATCAAACCACCCAGAAGAAAAGAGTCTTTCAATGCTGAAAAATTAGGGGATATTCTTCCAATCAACGACAAAGAGATTAATAAAATAAATAGGCCCAATAGTAGATTCGCAGAGTTTTTTCCTGCAGATTTAATAATAATAACCACGGATAAAAAAAATCCCTGAAATATAGCCAGGATAGCAATTACAAGCCAAATAGTCAATTCACTCATAGAATAGAAGATGTCATATGCGACAAATATAAAGTTTTTAATGCATAAAATAAACGCATACAAATTTACAATCTAAATTTATCAACCCAAACAGAACTAGTGTTTTTGCCAGGAATAAAAACTAAGAGCAGACCTATAACCAAAAAATAAAATCCCCAGATAAAAATACTTAGAAGGTTCTGTCACATTAATCCAACGTTAAAATTAAAAATCAAATATAATTAATTATTATACAGCTAAAGAAAAAAAGTTTTAAAAGCAGTGGCCTTGGGTTTCATCCATCCTCCAACTATTATTGACCTTCTGTTTCCTTTTATGCATGTTCGCTTCAATCAAAGGGCTAAAATAAAAACCATATTTGAATAGTAGAATGCTCAACCTCTATTCCTCTTATGGAAAGCAATTCCTCTACATTTCTATAGCTTAAGGTGAATCTCAATTTGAAATAAACTGCTTGTAGGGTGATAATTCTGGGATAAAGATAGTGCTTGAGCCTTAATTATCGTTTGTTGGTGTGTAAATAGAAATTATTTTACCTTTGCCTAATCAATGCTACAGAACCCTGAAACTACTGTGTTAATTACTCCATGGGTAATCATTATATCCATTTCTATTGTATTTGGATTTGTATTTTCTATAAATATATTCAGGCATCAGAAAGGGAATAAAAAAGCCAACCGCTTTTTAGCTCTATTTCTTTTTACAATTACCATCCTACTATTTTCTAATTTTATTGTACTCAGTCATCTTTATAAGATGTTCCCGCATTTAATAGGCTCCTCCTTTTTGCTTTGGTATGTCTTACCGCCTGCATTTTATTTTTATGTTAAAATAGGTGTTCATGCAAATTATAGATTTAAGTGGTATGAATTGCTTCATTTATCCCCCTTTGTTTATATGTTGATAGATGTAATCCCGTTCTATCTTTTATTTGCTGAAATAAAAATTCATTGGCTTGAAAATTATATTACTTCACCTAAAAGTTTGTCATTAAGTTCTGGGTTCATCATTGTCTATAGTTTTGCATATTTAGCAGCAAGCATATATGTAATATGGGATTTCGAAAAGAATTATAAAAAGGGTTTTGCAAATACCAGTTTTGAGCATATTGATGGGATAAAAAGATTAGTATTGGTGTATGCTATATATAAAGTTCTTGATTTGGTGGGAATGGGTGCTTCTTTTATTTCCGATCAAACCAGCATCGAAATCATGCAATTTATCTCAATTTCATTGAGCATTTTTATATTTGTTATTGCTTATACGTTTATTCAGCAACCCGAGAAGCTTTTTCAATTGGAAATCAGCAAGACCAAGTATAAAACTTCCACACTCTCAGCATCTGATTTAAGTAAGTATTCCAAAAAACTGGATGAAGCAATGATTGATAAGAAACTCTATTTGGATAGTGAAATTAACTTATCAAATCTAGCGAAGGCATTGGATATTAAACAGCATACTTTGTCACAAGTAATCAATCAGCACTATAAAATGAACTTCTACGAATTCATTAACAAGTATCGAGTTGATGAAGTTAAAACTCAATTACTAAAGGAAGAAAACAAAAATCTGACAATAATTGCCATCGCATATGATGCAGGTTTTAACAGTAAATCATCATTTCATAAGATTTTTAAGAAGTTTGTTGGAAAAAGTCCAACAGAGTTTATGAAAGAAAACATGATGAAAGAAGATAACACTTAAATCTTGGTATTTTTTTTAACTATTAGTCTCTCTCCATCGAGAAAGTCCCTTATTGCTAGATTATGCTCTATTTTCGCCCAAAATAATAATCAATTAAATAGAGTAAATTATGAAACAAATAAGTACAGATTATATCAATTTTCTTTCGATCTGCATACTACTTGCATTTTCAAATGTATTAAACGCACAGGAAATAAGTAGCCGAGACCTCTCAAGCAGTATAAATGTAGATGCCATATTATATCATGAGGATGGAAGTATCTTCGCATCTGGAGGATGGGATAGTTCAAACATTTATAAAATTGCCCCAGATGGAACTGTTTCAGTATTTGCAAGTGGATTTGTAGGTATTGTTGACATGGTTTGGGGAGATAATGATACCATCATAGGAAGCAGCTACCAAAATGGTCGCTTACTAAAAATAGCCCCTGATGGTAGTTCTACTATATTTGTTCAATCATCGGTGGGTGTTGCATCATTATATAAAGATTATAATGGCGATATTATTTGCACGATTAATCCTGGTCTAGCACATCCAAATCCTGGGAAAGTGATAAAAGTAACACCAGAAGGTAATATCAGCACATTTGCTTCGGGAGGATCGATTTATAAGCCTAGCGGAGCAACCCAAGATGAAGAAGGAAACTATTACATTAGTAATCTTGGAGATGGTAGAATAACAAAAATCAATACGGATGGCACACAAGAGCTTTTTGCTACTATTCCAGCTACTGGGCAATGGAAAATTGGGTATTTAAAATTTTGGAAAGCCTCGCTTTTTAGTTCCGCAATTAGCGAAAATAAAATTTACAAAACCACATTGGATGGTGAAGTTTCCGTTTATGCTGGTGATGGAGAATACCTTGATAAAGATGGTATAGTTCCTGACGTTTCCTTTAAGAACCCAAATGGGATGGCTGTTTCAGGAGATACTTTATTTATTATCTCCGCCATCAACTCAACTAATAAAATGCGCTATGCTATGGATCTCCCTTCTAGTATTGAAGAAGAAATTGAAAAGGAGCAGATTCACCATCTTGAAATAAATTACCCCAATCCTTTTAATTCAGCTACCCAAATTAAATATGATATCAATAGAGGAGCCTTTGTTCAATTGAAAATTTACAACTCTATTGGTCAACTAATTAATACACTTGTTAGTTCTCGACAGCCAGCGGGAAATTATAGTATTCAATGGAATGGCAATGATGCTAATGGGAATGCCATGGTATCTGGAATTTATTTTTATGAATTATCGGCTGGGAGATTTGTGGACAGAAATAAGATGCTGTTATTAAGATAAAAATAGCATCTTATATCCAACTCAATTTTAAAAATCAAATATAATTAAATATTATGGTATACGAGAAATTGATCTGATTCCCATTCCTTCAATATTTAATTTTACAAGCAAATTTTCTATTGATTTTTCTATCTGCTTCTTTCTAATGATACTTACTATTTCTATTCCTGCTAGAGCTCTTTGGGCTGACTCGAATTCTTTAAATCCAGTATTGATGGCTATTCTTCGTTTGATATTCCGATGGTCTTGTTCTAAGTATTATCGGATTATTTAAAAAAAGTCAATATTGACAGAATTAATTGGACTGCTTTGGGGTATTGAGGGGCCAATACATCTTTAATATTTATGTTCAATCTTTTTAAGAAATTCCAATTTATAAAAAGCACCAATTGGGATTTTATAATTCTGAATAAAAACTTTATTCCCGCTTATTTTTGATATTCTATTTAAGAATACAAGATAAGATTTATGTGATCTCGCCACCAAGGATGGAGGGATTTGCTTTTCAATAAGGTGGAGTTTTTCCCTGATCAGGAATTCTTTTGATGTTGTATAGACTTTGATATAGTTTCCATTGGCCTCCATAAATAGAATATCTTCGAACAACACTTTATAGAATATACCATCCTGTTTGAGCATGATACTTGCATCAAATTTTTCTGACGATAGTTCATCACCTTTGCTGAGTAATGCATGCACTCTATTTACTGCTTTAACGAAACGTTCAAATGGAATAGGCTTCAATAGATAATCTACTACGCCAAAATTATAACTTTCTAGTGCAAATTCAGAATAGGCTGTTGTCAGTATAACCTTGGGAGGGTTTTCTAGCATTTTCAGCATATCTAAGCCTGAAATTTCTGGCATATTAATGTCTAAAAAAATCAAATCAACCTTGTGAGTATTTAGAGTTGTTATGGCTTCCAGGGCAGTATTACATCTTGCCACTAAATGTAAATCATTTAGCTTTTCTATATAACTAAACAAAACATTTTGAGCTAAATACTCATCGTCAATGATCACACAATTTAGTTTCATAGGAGTATTCTTAAGTCAATGATGTATATACCATCCTCCTCAGAAATTTGAAGCTTATGCTTTTCAGGATATAGCAAATCTAATCTCTGAGTGACATTATCTATCCCAATTTTGTTTTGTTTTTGCGCTGAAATATTACTCGCTGGTGCTATTCTATTTTCTACATGAAGTGACACTTCCTTATTTTCAGAATTCATTAAGATTTTAATATAGTTCATGTTTGATTGTGCGCTTATTCCATGTTTAAATGCATTTTCAACAAAAGGGATGAATAGCATAGGGGATATGTTTTTGCCTTCAAAATTACCTGTAAATTCGAATTTAATTTCACACCTATCATTCAAGCGAATTCTCTCCAAATCTATATAATTATGTAGAAAATCACATTCTTGTTGCAAGGAAACAGTTTTGTTTTTTGAATTTTCAAGCATATATCGCATTAAGCCTGAAAGTTTTAGAACAGCTTCTCCAGACTTTTTATCCTCAGAAATAATTAAAGAATATATGCTATTCAGTGTATTGAACATAAAATGGGGGTTAACTTGCGATTTTAGCAACTCATTTTCTGCTTTAATTCGTTTTTTCTCCTCTAAATCTAATTTAAATTGAGTTTTGCTACCTATCCTTAAATACTTCAAGCCAGGATACATAAACATAAATATGGTTAAGGTTAAATATGTTTCTGATTTAATCTGTTTATGAAATAATGTTAGTAGCCAAGCATTGAAGTATCCAAAGCTGAAAATGATCAATATGGTAATTGCGACATAAACATAATATCTCTTCTTTTGGAAAAATCTTTCAAAAATATAAGCGTGAAAATAGGTGGGAATTATCAGTGGTCCTAATAAAACTAAACTGAATTGAAAAGAAAACAGAAGCTCACCGTATCTGGCAAGTGATAGAAAAGTCAAAAGGAATAATCCGATCCAAAAAATACAATGGAAGAGAAATTTACGCAATGAAGTTTTCCTGTGATTTAGCATTTTACAAATATAATTCAATGTTTCTACCCTAAATAAAATTTGTGATAAACGTAATTCATCAACTCTTTTGCCCATTTTGTCACCTAAATCTCTTGAATATCACATTTATTATAAAAAAATGCAAATAGTTGAGAGTTTTGCACATAAATACACAATAATGATACTTATAAAATCAAACCAACTATTCTTAAATAGAATACCTAAAAACAGGATTCAGAAATTTATATATTCTCCATTTTCTAGAATTATTATTGCTATCCTATTTTTAATTCCTATGCTCCTGGTTAATAATGTGATAACGATATTTATTCTCGATAAAATGGAGGAGGTAATTGTATTATCGACACTAAAGGCCTTTAAAGCAATCATTATTATCGGTCTATTGATCTATTCCTATAGGTTTTATACAAAAAGAATCGAAAAAAGGCCAGCCTTTGAATTCAATTTCGAAAGATGGCATATAGATTTGGGTTGGGGGATAGTAATAGGAGGAGGAATGGTGATAATAATCACAGCTGTGCTATTTGTTTTAGGCTATTACACCATTGATTATATTAATAGCTGGAACATCCTTATCACCAGGATTTTCAGATATGCCCAGGGCTCTTTTATTGAAGAATTAATTTTCACGGTTATTATTTTTCGACTATTAGAAGAGAAACTAGGTACGGCGATTTCTTTTCTGATCGTGTCTTTATTTTTTGGAGGAATGCATTTTATCAATGACAACGCGACAATATTCACATCACTTTCTATTAGTGTCATTCAAATTACATTAATTGCTCCTTTCATATTAACACGAAGAATATGGATGGGTTGGGCTGTTCATTTCAGCTGGAATTTTTTTCAAGCTGGAGTTTTCGGCATGAATAATTCAGGGATGGATCAAGGTGGATTTATTAGCCCAATTATTACAGGGCCCCATTGGTTGACTGGAGGAGCATTTGGTATTGAAGCTTCATGGCTTGGCTTGATCGTTAACATAATTGTTGGAATTTCATTACTTATTTATGCAATTAAATTTAAGCAAACCATTAAATTCATGAATAAAAGGGCAAACTGATGGACGCGGAACTTGATATAAATTACGTTTTAAAAAACATATCTCCCCAACTAAATGAAGGGGTCTTTGTTTTCTGCTCAGTGCATAATGTAAAAAATATTAAAGAGGAATATATAATGGCTTCTATAGTTGAAATTGAAGGCAGAACTATTGTGTTGAAAAAAGAGATAGCAGACAGTTTAAAGTTTCCTTATAGTGTAAGCATGAACTGGATCACACTAAGTGTAAATTCTTCTCTAGAATTGGTTGGTTTAAGCGCAATCATAAGCAAGAAATTTGCCGATCAACAGATCAGTTGTAACATCATAGCAGGTTATTATCATGACCACATTTTTGTTCCAATAAAAAACACCGTTAAGGCTTTGAATTTGCTTCGTGAATTATCGTAAAGAGAGAACAATTGAGTATATGCTGAATATAAATATGTTGAACAAAACAAAAGAGATGAACGATATTCAAAAATTAATGACCGTTTTTAGCATCCTATTTTTGACCATTTTGATAAGTTGTGGGCCACCCTCCAATCAAGAGAATGATCCAACGAAAGGAAATAAATCAGATGATTCTGAGAGGGTAAATAACTCATTGGGGAATCCTCCCGGTTTCTACATTGTCTCTGAGCAAAAAAATGAATACATCATCCCTTTCGAGTTTTATGATATGAACATGATGGTTGATGCCAGAATGAACGGAATGGATATTAAAATGCTGATTGATAATGGAGTGATGTGGGATAAACTTTGGTTTTATGGTAGCGATATTACAGATTCATTAGGCATTCAAAAAGATGGTAACACACTAGTAACCGGTGCAGGAGAAGGCGATGGCGTTAATTCTAGTAATGCATATGGTTTGTCAATTGCATTTGGTGAAATTCTTTTTAAAGATCAAGATGCACTAGTAACTTCAAAGGAATCAGGATTTTTCAATTATTTCCCCGGAATTGCTGGCCAAGTTTGTGGTGCATTCTTCAAACATTTTGTAGTGGAGATAGATTTCGATAGAAGAGTTGTTGTTCTACATAGAAAAGAGACCTTCGAATATGTTGGAAATGGAAACCAAATCAAAATGACACGAAATGCAGAAGGTTCTTATAGCATTCCTATGCATCTCAAGATGAAAGGTAAAGAAAGCATTGATCATGACATTTTTATTGATTTAGGGGGAATCGATCCAGTAGCCCTACCCATAAACGAAAAGCTAGGGTTTGATAGACCAAACACTGAGAAAATATATTTAGGAACTGGTGCTTCTGGTGAAATTTATGGCTACAATGGGAGTATTGAATACTTAAATATAGCAGGTTATGAAATGATGAATGTCCCTGCCATTTTTGAGGAATCGGATAACGAAGGAAACTATATAAATACGACAATCGGTCTTCCATTACTGATGAAATTCAACTTGGTATTTGACTATTTCAACGAGACATTATATCTGGAACCAAATCAGAATTTTAACGAGCCCTATAAAACCAAATAGGATGAAACAAACTATGAAACTAAAAGTATTAAGTATGCTGCTATTCGCACTTATTATAGAAGTGAGCAATGCTCAAAGTTCTGATCGTTTGTATTTCAATCAAAAACCACCGGGAAATATACCAGAGATTTTTGCACCAGGAATTATTTCTACAGAGGAGTTTGAATTCAGTGGCACCTTTTCTAAAGATGGAACCGTTTATTTTTTTACACGAAGACCTACTTATGAAGGTTCACAAAATAGAATTTTTTACTCTCAATTGATAGATGGTAAATGGTCTGAACCCAATTTGGCTCCATTTGCCAAAGATGTTTTTGAATTTGAACCTGTTATGTCTCCTTATGAGGATAAAATATTCTTCTATTCAGAGAGAAAGGAAAACAGAAATAATCAATATGATGGAGACTTATGGTTTACAGAAAAAACACCAAGTGCTTGGAGTGAACCACAGTATTTTTTAAGTCCGGCGAATAAAAAATGGTGTATGTCTGTTTGTCCTACCAATAGTAGAACTTTGTATTTCTCTAGTAATTATGATGGAGTCCGTGGAATATATAAGGCTGAATGCATAAATGGGGAATATCCAGATGTTAAATATTTAGAGGGTGAAATAAATTCAAGTTTCTATTCTCATCCCTATGTTGCTCCTGACGAAAGTTATATGATTATGGATGCGCAACCAAGTGGCCGAGGGAAGCCAGAGTTGTTTATTAGTTTTAAAAATGATGATGACAGCTGGGGAAAACCGATTAATATGGGAGCTGAGATTAATGCCACTAAAACAGAATTTGGAGCTAGTGTTTCACCCGATGGTAAATATTTATTCTTCCATAGAAGAGTTGACGGGAAAGGTGATATTTATTGGGTTGATTCTCAAATAATTCAATTACTAAAGCAAAAAGCGTCCATAAATTAAGGATGTTCATTTGATCAATAACAACGACAGATATGAAAACGAATAGTATTATTTTCCTGTTGCTCATTTTAACGATATTCAACTTGTCAGCAAAATCACAAGACAAAGATTTTTTTCAGGATAAGTATTTAATTGTATTGGATATGCAAGAAGACTATATTCAAGGCAAAATTCCTGACAGTGCAGCATATGAATTCATCGGAAATGTAAATAAGATAATTGGCTGTGTAGATCCCCTAAATATTGTATATGTGAAAACTGAAATGATTGTTTCCTCGCTATCATTTAAAGGAATTTCTATCGATACAATTGCAGATCTGAACTTTTGTAAAGGCTTACAAATCGTAAATAGCAACATCTATATCAAAAAGGATGGCAATGCCTTTAATAATAGCGAATTAGCTGCATACTTTAAAGGTAAAAATGCAAAAGAAATCATTATTGTGGGTTTGCTCGCTGAGAGGTGTGTTACACATACCACCAGAGGAGGATTAGAAATAGGATACAAAATGTTTTTAGTCCCCAATGCCATTTTAGGCAATAGAGAAAGAACAAAATCCAAGTCAATCAAGAAGCTTATAAATATGGGAGTCGAAGTCATCAATTAATTTAAAGTAAATTGAAATTATAAATCGTAAACCCAATGAAAATAGGTAAAAAAATCATCTCCATTTTAATGCTTATCCTAGTAGTATTCCAGGTATCGGCGCAAGAAGAATTAGTGTTTAACGAAGAATTTAAATCAGAAGTGGTGAAGAATACAGCCATCATTATGAAGAATAAATACTTATCTGCCGAGACTGGAAAAATAATGGGAGAATATATCATCAGTCAGTATAAAATGGGAGTTTACGATTCTTTAAATGAAGTGAATGAATTTTGTAATAAATTGACTTCTGATATGAGATTTATTGATAACGATAAACACCTATTTGTTTTTTATAGCCAGGAGGAAGCATGGGAAGTTAAAGCATACCATCATTTATTGCCTGAAAAAGAGATTCAAGAGCTCAATAAAATGTATTTGGAAATGGACAAAAGGGAGAACTTTGGGTATAAAAAGGTTGAGCTACTAGAAGGAAATGTGGGTTATTTAAAACTGAGTTATTTCACTATCTCTGATACATCTAACCAGGCCTTGATCGGGAGTATGCAGTTTTTATCAAATTCAGATGCCATTATTATTGACCTGAGAGATAATGGAGGAGGGGAAGGAAATGATCTGCTATTGAATTATTTTCTCCCTCCTCAACTAAAATATCTTGGAAGTATGAGTTGCAGAGATACGAGTATGAATCAAGAATTTTGGACCCTTACCGATGTCCCAGGCAAGCGCATGCCCGAAGTTGATTTATATGTTCTAACCAATAAAAGGACATTTTCAGCAGCTGAAGGATTGGCTTTTTCACTTCAAAAATTAGAACGAGCCATAATTGTTGGAGAAACAACCAAAGGAGGAGGTCACCCCGTTGATATTCTTATAGTAAAAGGAGATGTTTTAACTCAATTTCCTATTTGCAAATCAAACGAACCGAATTGGGAAAGTGTTGGTATCAAACCAGATATAGAAGTTGCCTCCAGTGAGGCACTAACTGCAGCTTATAAAATTGCAGTCGAAAAGATTTTAGAAAAGACCTTAGATGCACAACATAAGGTTGAACTGGAAAAGATTTTAGAAAAACTGAAAAAGGAATAAATAAATTTAATCATTAACTACAACATGAATATGAGAGGAGTTCTAATCCTATTTTTATTAATCGGTATCGAAAGTACGCATTTTTGTTTTTCACAAAAGAGCACTTTCATTGTGGATAAATTTCTGATAGTCATGGGTTTTCAGGAATACAATACGAATGGGAAATTATCAGAGAGTGCTTCTCAAAATACAATGGATGCTGCTAATAGAATAATCGAGATTCTAGACCCTGATCATGTTGTTTATATAAAGAGAATTCACAAAATACTAAACCTGTCATTTTCGTTTCCGCTAGTGTATACATCTCATGATACTATAGCCATGCAATTTGATAAGCGGCTTGTTTTAGTGAATGAGAATATAATAAGCAGAGAGAAATCCAATGCATTTTCATCTGAGGAGCTCCTCAATTTTCTGGTGCAGAATAATGCTAAAGAAATTATGGTGATAGGGCTGTTAGCGGAAGAATTTATTTCTCAATCCATATTAGAAGGACAAGAAATAGGTTTCGATATGTATATGATTCCTGAAGCAATTCAGGGACAAACACCAAAAAAGAAAGACAAGGCGATTAAAAAGCTTACAAAGCTGGGGATTAAAACATTCGCCTTTCACTCACTAAATGATAAATAAAGAGGTATGAATTATTATTGCAAAATAACAAACCGAAAAAATTGCGCTATAAAGAATACCATTGTTCAGGCTTATATAGCAACTATACTCATCACAAGCCTTTTCATTTTTTCATCTTGCGATAAAACAGTAGAGCTATTTGATGAATACAAAGATATAACGATCGTATATGGACTCATTAATCCAAAAGATAGCATCAGTTATATCAGAATCGAAAAAGCTTTTTTGTCAGCCGAAAACATATATCAGTCTGCTAAAATCCCTGATTCTAATTTATATTCTCACAAATTGGATGTAAAAGTATTATCCGGGAATCAAATAATCGAATTTGATACCATCACAGTTTATAATAAAAAAGAAGGGATTTTTTATGCCCCCAAAATGCAAGTTTATTATGCTGGAACAATCAATAGGTTAGATATCAATCAACCTTTATTATTAGAAATAAAGAATCCTAAATCAGGGGAAATAATCCGTTCTAAAACAAATCTACATAACTCCTCTGCAATAAGGGTTACTGATCCTATGTATTTCATTTCGTTTGAAAAAAACAGCACATTTTCATTTGAAACTATTGCAGATATTAGTATTTACCAACCATATATTCGATTTCACTATATGGAGCAGGTACCAAATGAACCAAATACAGCTGTTTTTAAATATGTTGATTGGCCTTTCCCTTTTGTGACTTCTAGAACTTTGTTTGGAGGAGAAAGCATCAATGTCCCAGTAGTAGGCGTAGACTTTTATAGCAATTTATTAAAAACCATTCCATCATCCAATAGCTTAGAGCGCTACCACGGCAAAATTGAGTTTGTTATAGCCACTTCTGAATATAGTTTCTATGCCTATCATGAGTCTTATCAACCATCTAGTACAGTAGTAATGAATAGAGGAGTTTATACAAACATCGAAAATGGATATGGTGTTTTTTCAGGTGTTTCCAGTGGTGGAAAGTATATAAGAATTAATAATCAATCAAAAACAAGAATACGAAATCTGGAAGGTTTGAACTTCGTGGGCGGTTTGCCCGAAGAATGATGGTTTTTATTGATTTTAAAAAAAGTAGAAATAAATAAACATCTATGTTTTCAACAGAAAATATGTCAAATAAAGAAATGAAAAGTATGAAATCAAAAATTCTAAGTGTATTAGTGGTTCTTTTATTGCAAATTATTAACCCTTACAGTTCATTTTCTCAGAAAAGTAATAGCTATAAAAATGATCAACTCACCAGCAGAAATCGTTCGGAAATCATTGAGAAAACTAAAGAAATATTTCTCGAATACTACCCTTTACCTGAAGTATCCTTAAAAATGATTAACTACTTAAATGAAAAACAAAAAAAAGGAGACTACCATCAATTTAAAAATGTAAAGGACTTCACCTCTCAACTAACAAAAGACTTACGTAAAATATCTAATGATGACCATATCAGGGTTTATCCCTATGAAAAGATTCCAGATGACTTATTGGCTGAAATAAAGCTAGGATATCCTGAAAATAATTTTGGTTTTCAAAAAGTAGAAATCCAGACTGGAAATATTGGGTATATAAATCTAACTACATTCAACAATCCAAAATCAGCAGGACCAACAGCTATTGCTGCAATGAATTTTGTTGCTAATAGCGATGCATTGATAATTGACCTTCGGTTGAATGGCGGTGGAGATGAAGCTATGGCTCAACTAATTAGCAGTTATTTTTTTGATAAAAGTACACATCTGACAGATAATTTTATTCGCAAGGATAGCATTACAGAGCAAAGATGGACACAAGAATGGGTTTCTGGTCCAAGAATAACTGAAGTACCAATTTACATTCTAATGAGCAATTATTCTTATTCTTCGGCTGAAGTGTTGGCATATCAGTTACAGCAACTGAAAAGAGCCAAAATAGTGGGAGAAAAAACAAGAGGAGGAGCGCACGGAGTGCGTTATATGAGCTTTCCTGATATACTAATAAACCTGAAAGTACCCTATTCCCAGGAAATAAATCCCTATTCTAAAACGAACTACATTAATGGTGTAATTCCAGATTTTCCATGTTCTTCTGATAAAGCACTAATTGTTGCGCAGTTGGAGGCCGCAAAGGAATTACTAAAAACAGAGACAGATAGCTTAAAAAAACACAAGCTTGAATGGTCTATTGCTGGGAAAGAAATTGAATTAAATCCAAAAAACATAGGTAGTTTGGAGTTATCAGAATATCAAGGAATTTATAAAAACATTAAAATCAGTATCGAAAGAGAAGGATTGATACTTCAACGTGGTAATTCAATAAAGCAAGAAATGATACCTATGGGTAATGATGTTTTCAAGTATAAGGATATAAATGAAGAAAAGTACAGGATACAATTTACAAGAAATGAAAATGGAATTATTTCAGGAATGTATGATTTTGACAGTGATGGTGATAAGTATCCATTAAAAGAAAAAACTAATTAATAATTACACCACATAATTGGATAATATGAAAAAAGTAATCATTTTAACAGTGCTCCTAATCACCACTCTATCAATAAATGCACAGAACTTATTAATTCAACCACAAAAAATCATTATTGATTCGATGCACAATCGATATTTAGTATCGAATTATGGAGGTGGAGGAGATTTAGTTGCAATTGACAACCTTGGTAATCAAAGCTACTTTGTTGAAAATGCTGGTATGATAGATGCCTTGGCAATCGTTGATGATACGATATATGGAACAGCTTTGGGTGGCAGAATTAAGGGGTACTCTTTGGAAACAGGATCGTTAGTTATGGATTTGAATTTATCTGATGAGGGAGTCAGTCTATTGACAGGATTAGTTGCCGTTAATTCAGGAAATATAATCGCTACAGAAAGATTTGGAGATAGGGTTTTCAAAATCAATCCGGCTACAAGAGATTTTTGGGTTTTTGCTGAGGGTAATGGAATTGATAGACCAAATGGCTTGCTTTATGAGCCTGAGTTCAATCGAATATTAGTTTGTCTTGACAAACCCAATCCTCCAGTTCTTGCAGTAAATCTAACCGACTCTACAGTTTATACAATGGCCAATACATCATTAGCAGGTAGCGATGGTATAGCAAAAGATTTGGAAAACAATTATTATATCGCAGGTTATGAACTGCCTGGGATATATAAATTCGACCCTAATTTTAGTAGTGAACCTGAGCTGTTTTATGAGGATGATTATATCATTTACCCAACTTTTAACCCCCTAAACAATTCTTTACTTATTACTCTTTATTGGCAAAATGATTGGGCAGAAATATTTCTCACACCGAGTGCTATAGTTTCGCAGGAATTATACAATTCTAATATCGTTCTGGAGAATTATCCAAATCCATTTAATGATAAAACAACTATACATTTCCAAATTTATAATCAAACTAGAATCAAGCTAGAAGTTTATGATCCTTATGGGAATTTAGTAAATATTCTGATGGATGAAATGAAGGATTACGGCAATCATTCTGCCTCATGGGATGGTAAAAACTCAAAAGGAAGAAGAGTTGCAGATGGAACCTATTTCATTCGGTTAACATCCAATCAAGGGCTACAAAACAAGCCAATTGTATTGATAAAATAGAAATCACCTATGGATGGGATAAGAATAAAAAAAGACTTAACAAGATGAGAAAAATATTATTGGTTTGTGGTATAATTGTTATAATGGCAACATTAAAGGCTCAGAAAAGTGACAGAAACCCTCTAGATTTGAATAATAATAAAATCTCCATTGTGTATCTGGGTCATTCTGGATGGGCAATAAAAACGAAGAGCAACTTCCTCATTTTTGATTATCAGGAAAAGTATGATTTTAAATGGGAAAAACAACCCGTCAAGAATCTGCTATCTGGTTATATAGATCCTGATGAAATAAAAGACTATAATGTATTTATATTTACATCGCATGAACATGGTGACCATTATGATCCTCTAATTCTCGATTGGGATAAAAAAATCGAAAATATTACTTATTTCTTTGGTTGGGATTTCTCATCAGAAGAAAAATATCATTGTTTAAGAAATCCACGATCACACTACAAAGATGAAACAATTGAGGTATATACAATAAACTCTAAACATTCTGGAGTATTCGAATCTGCATTTTTAATTATAATTGATGGAATTGTTATTTATCACAATGGCGACTATAAAGGGGATTATAAAAATGACTATGAGTATTTAAAATCAAAAACTGAAAAAATTGATATCGTTTTTTCAAATTCAGATCCCTGGGAGAAATCGCAATACATTTTGCAGGCTAAGTATTTAATGAAACAATTCGCAGCACAGTATTTTTTCCCAATGCATAACATAAATAAAGAAAATGAGTATAAAAAATTCGCAATATTGATTAAAGATAAAGAAGTTCAAACAGAAGTGTATTGTGCTGAAATCAAAGGGGATAAGTTTATCCTAAAGATAGATAAAAACTGACAGAACCAAAAGCATAAAACTTATGAGATATAGCTTATTCATTTTGATATTAATTTCTTGCTTTGCATGTAACAGAAAGCATTCAGATCTCGCCTTTAAAATTTCTAGTATAAAAGAGGCCGAGCAAAAGATTAAGGAGTTTAAAAGTAACTATCGGTTTAATGAGGTTGAAGAATATACTCAAACAGTCAAAACCCAGTTCCCAGACAGCATTTTCTCACTAATTCTACAAGCTGATTGGGCCTATTTTACAATGAATTATCAAGAAGCAGAGCGTTTATGTTCAGAAGCATTGGAAATGGATTCTATTAATGTTGATGCCCTGAATTGTAAAGCACTTATTGCTCTTGATCTTAACCATATAGATGCTTCATTAAAATATGTTCGGAAAGCAATAGAAATAGACTCAAACCATATTGTTAGCTGGATTAATTATGCAAATGTTTTGAATAAAAACCGTGATATTAATTCTTTTTTAAATGCAATTAATAAAGCACTGAAAATAGATTCAACAAACTCAGAAGCACTTTGTGAAATGGGAGGCTACTTATCCCGATATGGAAATGATATAAATGAAAGTGCTAAATATCTTAATAGAGCATTAGAATCAAATCCATTAAACTATGCTGCACATCACTTATTAGGGAGAGGATATTCTCCTGCAGAATACTCAAGTGTAATGATAACCACTGAAAAAAGTCTTTTGGAAGTTGATAGCCTCCTAATGCATAACCAATTTGAAAAAGCAGATTTGTTAATGAAGATGGAATATGATGAGGTTACTTTGGATATTGATATGTTGATACTAAAAGCTGCTACTGAATTCCATATGAAGAATTATAGAGCATGTATAAACCATGCTTTTAGCATTTTAGATAGAAAACCAAATTATGGCATAGCACATTATTTTATTGCGGAATCTCTGAGAAAGTTAAAAGATGAACACAATATTCTAATACAAGAGTTTAAATACGATTTTTCTAAAAAAGAAACCCCAAATGAATTTCCTTTTCTTCGAAAAGTTTTTATCAATTTTCACCTTTGTGATGAAATATTACAAAAGAATATCCTCATTAATACTGAACCTTTTAAGGGTTTTATGGAAGCAATTTATATTTCAGGTTCTACGGTATACTTTATGGATTTCCATCATTTGTTATGGAATTGCCCTCACCTCGAAAATACTCGCGGAACAAGAACGGTTGGGATGAGGTTAAGTGATGATTTAAAAGGACAGGGTGGCCATCATACCACAAGCAATAAAATTCAACAAATAGAAAATACTTTCGGAAAGTACAATGTTGCTTTTCATGAGTTTGGGCATCTCATTCACTGGCTATTTACTCCAAAACAGACTTTAGATCTGAAGTCATTGTATATAAAAGCAAAAAGAGGAAATTACACGCTTGATTGGTATGCAGATTTAAATGAACGAGAATACTTTGCACAAGGAATTGAAGCATATCTTTCAACACAAAAGCGGCCTGGTTTACCTGCAGCATTTATTAATACCAGAGAAGACTTAATTGACAAAGATATTGACCTATATCATTTTATAGAATCATTAATCAATCAACCTTCCTATATTGATAATATTGTTCAGGCATACATTGTCAAATCAAATTATCTGAATATTGAAGCTGCTATTAGTTTATTGGACAGCGCTTCCGGTCTCTTCCCCCAAAATCATAGTCTACCAATAGAAATAGGAAACCTCTATAGGGAAGATCATAATTATCAAAAAGCTACTGAAATTCATAGCAAAATAATAGAACAAGATCCTCAAAATGTTTATGCCCAATATGAGTTGTCAAACGATCTTTTCGAAAAGAAAAAAGAAGTAAAAGAGGCTGTTAAAATTTTAGAAATGGTCAAAGACCATGAAGAGATTAACGCAGAAATGCTTTCTCAATTGGGATATTATTATTTATTAGGAGGAGAGCATCAAAAAGCAATTGAAGTATTAGAAAAAGCCATAGAACTTGATCCATATCCAGACCCCTATAATTTCAGGAGAAAAGATTCATATCATATTTTAGCCAAAGCTCAAATAAATGAAGTTGACTACATTTCTGCCGAACAAAACATCCAAAAGAGTCTGCAAGCAAATAGCAATAATGCTGGAGCGTATGCTGATATGGCTTTTATCTTATTTAGCACAAATAGACGAAATGAAGCGGAAGAGTTTATATTAAAAGCTATTAAAATTGATTGTGAAAATGAGGATGTTATAAACATCAAGAAACTTATAAAAATCAAATAAAAAGATGAAAAAAACTAAAATGATCACCATAGGGTTTTTCCTGACATTCACTTTGTCATTAAACGCACAAATAATGCAGGACTCAATAGAGGTATTAAAAATTGCAAGCCTATATAGTCAGGCCTGGTACGAAGGCGATTCTCTGAAAATGAGCAAGGTACTCCATCCGGAATTGGTAAAAAGAACCATACGGAATTATGAGCACACAGGTAACGATGTCGTCAATAATTTATCCTACAACACAATGATGCAGTATACTATTGCAGGATATGGAAAACACACACCTAAAGATAAACAAAACGATAAAATAGAGATGCTTGATATTTGTGAAGATATCGCAAGCATACGAGTTGAGTCTGCTGATTATGTTGAGTACTTACAAATGGTTAAATACAATGGTGAATGGAAGGCTTTGAATGTTTTATGGCAAATAAAAGTATTGAAAAAATCTAAATAGAAAATTGAAAGCTTCTGGAAAGTTTTAGATGTTGAAAAGGGCAAAGAAGAATGCATTTTCAATGTGTCAGATTTTTGACCAACTTATATCAGCTTCCATAGGGCATACTGGAAAAAACACTGCTCTGGACCACCCTTAGCCGAATTTAACAGACCACCCAAAGCCAGAGCAAACTGACCACCCAAAGCCAGAGCAAACTGACCATGTTCGCCAGAGCAATGTGACCACCCTAAAAAAGAACACTCACCTACTCTGCTTAATCCTGTATTTGAGTTGCTATAGAAGTTAGGCGACAAATAAACAGATTAATTTGAATAACTAATTGATAATGTAATGATAACTTTTCTCGGTGAAACTAAGGGGTGGTCAATCAGATTGGCACAGGGTGGTCAATGTGACTGGCTTTTCCATAATAAAGACAATACAAAAAAATTCATCCTTACATCTAGGACAAACATTCTCAATAAGGCATATGGTTTAAGTCATATTTTCCAAAATGGAAAAGTTCGTGATAATGAATTTTTAATAACTATAAAGAGTTTAACGGATATAGACAAGGCAAAGATATTGTATAATCACATATTTCATTCAAATCTGGATAAATCCTATATTGATGAAATTTATAATAAAAAGAATTATAAAAGGATTATAAATCACAATAATTTCAATCCTCGCATTATCGAATTTGTGTTAGATTCTCAAAGAGTTGGAAGTGTCACACCTGATGTATATTGGAATTACATTAATGAAAAACTGGATAATCCTGAAGAAATCTGGGCTGATTATTTTCAAAATCAAGCTGACGATCCTGTTAGAGCTCTGACCTTTTTGACTGTTTTCAATAATGGTCGAATCAGTGAAAGTAAACTTCAAGAAGCTTATAACAAATTTATTAAAATTCATGCGATAAATCTAGGAGACCATTCTGATAAAAGCTTTAATGCAATACGGAGATTAGCGACCAAATCATTGTTGAATAGAAATCAAACATC
Organism: Lentimicrobium sp. L6; assembly: GCF_013166655.1. NCBI lineage: Bacteria > Pseudomonadati > Bacteroidota > Bacteroidia > Bacteroidales > Lentimicrobiaceae > Lentimicrobium > Lentimicrobium sp. L6. The sequence goes on along the minus strand of NZ_JABKCA010000043.1, from coordinate 12,320 downwards.
AGGAGATTGTTTTGAATATACTCTCTTCAATCCATCAATTGCTGATTTCATTATTAACACATATTTTCAAGATACAGAGCTGATAACAAACATTTTAAAATCTTTAGGAACAGAAGATTCCATTATTTTCATAAACACTTTATATCCTCACAAGAATAAAAAAGGCTATAAGGCCATTCAAAAGGGATTATTTGATCACTTTTTTGATGAAAAACTTAAAGTAGAGGATTGGGATTTTCTCATTTTATTATGTTATCTAGATTTTTTTAATCAATCTGTAGTTAGTAGGATAGAATACTTCCTAAAAACAATAATAAAAACAAAAAATGCTTATGGGAATAAATTATCTGAGCTTCTTTATATTCTTTCAGATTTTGAGCCTAGAATTAAGATTGATCATTTTGATTTTTTAGCAGGGTTTCTTGATGAAGATTTATATACATTAGATGAGGATACATTAAAGGAAATTTTAGATTTCATAGAAAAATATAATATTGATAATGAAGATATCTTACGCTTAGTAGAGAACCAAATCCAAGCATATTTATATGATATAGCTAAAAATAACGATTTTGATATTGATTTTTATTCTTTTATAAAAGATTACTCTTACCCTAACAGTTTGTCAGATTGCTATTTTGACGATTATGAAATTGATGAATCTGGGATTGAGTTAGAGATTGTTAACCAGTTGGAAACATACTTAGTTGATTTCAACTCAACGGTTCTTCAAAAAATTGAAATTGATTATACAGATATTCTTCGTGATTTAGATCCCGAGAAAATGGCTAACGATTACATAGAAAGCCAGGATCATTCTTATGACAACGATGTGGGAGTTCATCATGATAGGATTTCAACTCATGATGATATAGATGCAATATTTGAAAGACAATAAGTAATAATAACTAAAAATACTTGTCAAAAATATATGTTTTAAACTTGAATGTTTTTTAAATATACTAAGAGTTTAATCAGTTGAGATTCTTAATCAAAGCAAAATGATAGGATGTAATACTTCCATTTTTGTTTAATACAATGATTCTCCATGTATTTTTATCCAGCATATTCATTTTTCGCTTGCAAATGGCTTGCAAATAAAAAAGAGTTACAAAATATAATTTTGTAACTCTTTGATAATATGGGTGGAGAATAGCGGAATCGAACCGCTGACCTTTTGACTGCCAGTGGATAAGTCATTATTTTACATTGTTGTTAATCAGATAGTTGAAAAATGCAGAGTGCACAAAATAGCGCATTTTGTAGCATTTTGGCACCTTAAAAGGGCACTCCAGTTTGATGATTGAAAAATCAATTTTGGAGAGGTTATTTTTGTCAATATTGACAAAATAAAAATTAGTTGTTGTTCTTGCCAAAAGGTTTGATTATTTACCCATCTTCCAGCTCCTACCAACCCCACTTGATTCACAGAAATAAATATGCTTAGATATTAATAACTTTCTTGATTTTGTCTATTAGAATCGGATACCGTTCTTCAAGAATGAAAGGGTGTAGGTGAGCTGATAAAATCTCTTCCTCATGGGGGTCATCCATGATTTTTTGTAATTCAGTTTTTAGAAAATCTTTTAATACTTCTGGGGACTTTTGTATTTCTTCAACGATAGATATCCGATTATCCAACACATAAATAATATCTTCAAAATCATGACTAAGACGGTAATCTGGGACTGGCTCTCTTTGATAATAGGCCTCAAATTTGGTGGCTAGAAAACAAGGAGCTGTAAATAATTGGATTTCTTCACCTTCTACATCCATATATTGCAAATCTTCAAAACCTATTTTATACCATGAATTAGATGGTCCTAGAGGGCCATCTTCTGAAGACATGATATCAAGAGGAATATCTTTATATAAATAGCTGCAAATGGCATGACCATTGGGGTCTGGGTAAATGTTTAATTCAGCCAATCGCTCATTCAATTTGATGAAATCACTATAGTTTAGTATTCTAATGGTCATATCGATATCTCCAGTAGGCCTAACTTCATCTGCAGATGGATCATCGGCATAAAGGCTGATAATGGCTCCTCCTACAAACACCATTTGCTCTTTCAGTTCTGCTAAAGCCTTGGCTACTTGAGCCACATTGGCTATATTGATGGTTTTATTCTCCATGTAGTATTCTTAATTTCAGTTCTTTTATGGCTATTTCTTTTTCTCTGGCTCTACCAACTCTTATAGCATCAACTAAGGCTAATAATTCGTAGAGTTTGAAATCTTTTAAGGCTGCTTGTGGTATGGAAGGGTAAAGGGGAACTATACTTTGTCCTCTTGCAGTTCCTTTTGCCGATGGCCAAACATATAATTCCTGACTTTGAATGCTAGTATTTAGAGGAGGGGCAGAGTGAGCAGTAGGAACCCCTTTAATAATAGCTCCTGGATGCTGTGGAAAAACATAGCTAAGTCCATATTGTAGAAACTCTACAAAAGCTACTCGTCTTACTTTTTTACCCGACGGGTCTAATAAACCAGCATATTTGGAGCGTGCTAATGATTTGCTGATCTCCGATTGACTAATGCCCAAGGCCTCAGCCATAGAATTTTGATGCCAAACTTGCTGATTCAAACTGATAATTTTTAAGAGCACCACTATATCAAGTGGACTCATACTAACTTGTTGTGTTTTCATTTTCTTAATTATTCCATATTCGAATATGCAATAATAGTATTTTATTATTTAATAATCAAGTTATTAACACATATTATTCTGAATTGGAATATGGAATATTTTATTCTGCTAGTATTTTAAAATGGAAGTAATTAAGGTATAGAACCTTTAATAATAAGCATAAAGAGCTTAATTAAGCAGCATTACTTCTCCTCCAAATATAAAGGCTCAAACAAGCTTCTAACATTAGATTTGCTTTTGTAAAACAAATAGTCTTTCGATTTAGTCGTTTCATGTGAGTCCTCAGAGTAAGATTATTTCTCTCAATTTTATTGGTGCAATACTTAAAAACTCTATGAATACTTTTGGGGATTAGACTTCTATAAACATTAAGACCATCAGTATAGATTTTGGCAGGATTCAATGATAAAACCATATCTACTACCCTCTTAATATTCTCTTTGGTTCTCCTACCTACAACCAAATTTATGACATTTCCATTTGCTTTATTAATAGCATATATAACCCAACTTTCATTTTTCTTATTACCTTCATAAGTACGAAGTTCATCAATCTCATAAACTTGATTTCTCTCTGAAATCAATGGTTTTAAAACAGCCCTGCTAAATTTAATAATGATGCGTTGCACACTAGATTTTGAAACATGTAGTATACGAGAAATAGAGCTGATTCCCATTCCTTCATTATTAAGCTTTACTAGCAAGTTTTCTTTTGATTTTGGGATTCTATTCTTGCTATAATGTAATAATTGATATTTTTCGCAGTGTTTGCAAAGGAAACGTTGTTTCCCATTTCGTTTTCCTTTCTTTATGCAGATTCCACTACAATATTTACAAACTTTGGTAGGTGATTTCATCAAAACAAACTTTTAATATTAATATCAGGTGCCATATGGTACACTATATAATCTAGAATGCTTGTTTAACGGGCTCTAAGGAATTTTATTATCGATGGGAGACCTCAATACTACAGAAATACTTGTATTTTAAACACCCTAAATGCCTCATATTATGTTAAATATGTTTTTAGTGAAAGGAAAAGCGCCATATGGTACACTACCATGGCTTTATTCAAGAATTTCTGGGCTGATCCCTTCATTCTTCTCTTGGTTAATAGGAAGTCTATTGTACCCCCATATTTATCTACAGCTCTATATAAATAGCGGTCCTTCCCTCCTACCTTGATATAAGTTTCATCCATCCTCCAGCTATTATTGACCTTCCGTTTTCGTTTATGCATATTCGATTCAATCAATGGACTAAACTTAAATACCCATCTTTGAATAGTAGAATGATCTGCTTTGATTCCTCTTATTGATAGCAATTCCTCTACATCTCTATAACTTAATGTGAATCTTAATTTATAATAAACTGCTTGAAGGATGATAATTCTGGGATATCGGTGGTGCTTGAACATCAATTATGGTTTTGTTGGTGGGTAAAAGTAGAAATTATTTTACCTTTGAGTAATTAATGCGACAGAACCTACGTTGTGCTTCATGCAAAAAAAAGCGAAGTAGCACTAAAAAAATGACCTCAAAAATGAGTATATTTGTGTTTAAATAATTGGATTGAATGAAGATAGCAGAAAGGAAATATTTAGATACATATAAGAAGTCAATTGGGAATGAAATTTCTGAATTGATTAAGGAATTTGATTTCTCGGAAAATCGAGGTGGATTTGAATACTTGACAAAATCTGCAGCTATTTACTCATCAAATATTGAAGGAAATAGTATCGATTTGAATTCTTACATGAATTATGAAATGAATAAGGACAAATTCAAAGTAGGAAAAGAAATTGAAGAAATTGAGGATTTGATTGAAGCATATAGTTTTGCACAAAACAACCACCTGAATGAGAAGAATTTATTGAATTGTCATAAAATATTTTCAGACACATTATTGATAAGAAGCAAAAGAGGAAAATATAGAATTGAGCAGGTTGGCGTATTTGGAAAATCAGGATTAGCATATATGGCAATTGAGCCAGAATTTGTAGAAAAAGAAATGAAATCGTTTTTTCAGGATATAAGTCAGTTGATTTCATCTGACCTTAACGAAATTGAAGTCTTTTACTTTGCATCATTGATTCATTTACGATTTGCACACATTCATCCTTTTAGAGATGGAAACGGAAGAGCAGCTAGATTAATTGAAAAATGGTTTATCGCGGAGAAATTGGGACATGAATTTTGGAAAATGCCATCGGAGGAATTTTACAAAAAGAATCAAGTTAAGTATTATGAGGCTATTAATCTTGGCGTTAACTTTTACGAATTGAATTATGATAGGTGTATTGGTTTTTTAGAAATGTTACCGAATTGCCTCCGATAAAGCACGAAAACACAACAATTTGCAAACGTAATGCGAGCAAACGGATTCTGTCGCATTAATGGAAAAAACGCTGCCCTAGACCACCCTTAGCCGAATTTAACTGACCACCCAAAGCCAGAGCAAACTGACCATGTTCGCCAGAGCAAAGTGACCACCCTAAAAAAGAACACTCACCTACCCTGCTTAATCCTGTATTTGAGTTGCTATATGAGTTAGGGAACAAATAAACAGACTAATTTGAATAACTAATTGATAATGTAATGAGAGCTTTTCACGGTGAAACTGAGGGGTGGTCAATCAGATTGGCACAGGGTGGTCAATGTGACTGGCTTTTCCAGATTGGGAGACATCGAAGAATTAAAAAAATATTTAGTAATCATACAAGATGATAAAGATAAACAATTACGCTTAGAACAAATCAATAAAGCTTTTGAAAATAGAGTTCTTTTGGATCTAATAAATAAGGCCACTGAGCTTGGGGGAATTAACAATAATGCTGATTTGATAAGATATGACAAACTCAAAACTAGTTTACCCAATTCTATAAGTATAGATTACCAAAATTATTTGAAAGCGGAGATTAATAAAATAATCGTGGAAGCTAGTTCGAGTAATTTCAAGCCTATACTTTGGCTCAAAGGATTCCATATCGAGATTCCTCAAGAATCGATAAAGACTTTATTTCTCGATGAAAATTTAAATCCGCATGAAAGAGTGTCTGTTTTAGAAAAAAGCTCTTTAAACTTACAAATAGAGGCATTAACAGCCTATTCCAATAAATATAGCTGGGCTCATTCTCTCGACATACTCAAAACCTTTATAAAGAAAATAAATACTTTAGAAAATAAAATAGTAGTTGAAGATCACTATCAAGATGAAAATTTTTGGACCAATAAGAATGGACAAGAATTAGTCTATACTCTATACAATATTATAACAGAACAATCTTCCGATGACGAGAAATTCAGTCTGTTTTTTCAAGGCATCTTAAATTCCATCCCAGATGAAGTTATTATCAATAGAATGTCTGAACTTAGTGTGGAAAAATGCAATTTCCTTTTTAATAAAAACAAAACTGACACAACCCTCATTTATAAAATTCTAGATCACAAAATATCAACTGCAAGTTATTTAGACCTGAAATGGATTTATTTAAAAGGCGAAACCTATTTAGATAATGAAGAGATTACTAAAATAGATAAGAAAATATATGAAATAAAAGATTCAAATGAATATTTCGATTTATGGAAATCTGGGATAGCAAAAACATTTCCATCTTCTGATATCAACCAATTTTTACAAGACGACTATACAAACTACAATCAAATTAATGATTGGATTCAAAGAAAAGCAATCTCACTAAATGATATCACATCATATTTCTTATCCTATCTTCAACAAAATACTATTTGTACAGATAGGAAGATATTCTACACTCAATTCAACAAAATAAAGTTTATTGTTCTTAATAATGAAGATTCTATTATAAGAATAAAAGAGCTAGGATCTGTATTTTACAACACTATTCTATGGTTTTTAGATAATGAGGATGAACTGGATTTTAACATATTAAAAACTAAGTTTATATACTTTCTTCCTAAAGATCAGGTTAGGATAATTCGAAAGTTATTCAAATTAAAAGCTGAAGGGAAGTTAGACCTTTCAATTGAGAAACTAGATGAAATAACAAGATTTGATTTAGAATTATTTCATGAAAACACAAAAGCTCATCCTGCAATTCCAATAGATATTTCAACTGATGTTATTATTAAAGCACTAATTGCATTTAGAGACAGAGGAGATTTTCTTGTTGAAAGTGAAGCCTTGAAAATTATAATTGAAGATTTGAAATACAATACTGATCACAAGTTTCTACTGACAAACTATTTTGAAGATTGCAAAGGTAGAATGACGCCAAAATTTGATTGGGAAAAGAATGGTGAAATTAAAAAGATAGTTGACTCAAATAATAATCTATATTATTCTATTGAATTTGGATACAACCCTTCTATCATTGAGAAAGTTAAACTCTTACCAGACAAGCGATATAACGCAGTATCAAAAACATGGCAAGTTCCTATCACTCATGAAAACAAAGTAAAGGAATTCGCAACCGAAAACAGATTCTTCTTAGATTTTGGTGGAAGTGCATATGCAAACAATACTCATTTTGCAAAGTTTATTAGGGAGGAAATACCAAATGGGATATCCTTCTGTGAAGCAAGAAAATCAAACAAATTAGATCTCATTTTTAATAAAGAATTTTGGTGGTGTGCGAACAGACCTTGTTATGAAATCTGTGAGTCAATTCATGATAATAATGAATGGCAAAAATACACTCTGCTTGACTTTTGCGAGGCCTTAAATTTAAATACTGATGAACGCACTAAAAATGGTGAAGTTATCCCTAAAGGGAAATATTATCAATTCATAGGTCTGGTCAACAGACTCAATACACTTCTCGAAAAATTATATTGCCAAGATTGTAACCATATATTACATCCAGCTGAAACTTCAAATTTCGCATCTCGAACAGTAGTTAAATTTAAATGCGCTAATGATTCATGTGAAAACAATGACATAATATATTTAAACCATTGCTTAAATGGGAAATGCAAATCTATAATTGATAGTAGGAATTCCAAAAAGTGTACTCATGGGCTTTATATATGTGAAAAATGTGGGACTTGTTGCTCTGATGCAATGTTTAAAAGAAGATTAAGTAACCTTCAGCTGAATGGAGGATTTATCCATAACAACCTTAGAGTTTTAATTGAAAAAAAAGCAGGACACCTTGAACGAGGAGTTTATTTTTGTCATAAATGCTCAAATAAAATGGAAGAAACCAAACCTGATATATTCAATTGTAGAAATTGTGATATCGAGTATAAAACCTCAATATACAAATTCAAAAGGCCGCATAAGCACCTAGAGAAATAATTGGATTTAAGAGATAATATTAAGCGGAGAATAGAACTAGCTTTTAAGAAATATTTTTAGTGTGCAGTTTGGCTGCACAAGTTCGCTCAATATTTGCAACATCAAAAAAAAAAGTATGGTAAACATGAATTACTTATCATAAGCACTTTATGTATATTTCTTTAAGCAACAACAGGAAGGTGCTTCTGGAAAGTTTTAAATCTTGTAATTGCATAGTTAATAACTAAAGTAGAAATAGAATGTTATATTTAATATTTGGTGGAAAGTACGAGCCGCAAGAAAAACAGTTTGATAAAAACTATTATCTAATGTCATTTGCTGAAAATGCAAAAAATAACACAGGCTATCTAAAAAAAACATGCGACAACCAATACAAATTGTATTTTTGGTGGAGTGGAATAGCAAAATATTCAACCGTTAACTATGGAAAGAATTACAAGTATTTTACAGATTTAGATCAGGTAATTGATTATCTTTTGAAAATAGGAATGAGCGAAGCAATTTCTTTAGCTATGTGGAATGGGAAATACTGTATCCCATATAAGAAATATTCTATAGACCGTCCAAATACAAAAAAAGATGAAGAACTGGGTAATGAGATAAAAGAAACAGATTTCATATCTCATAAACTCTATTCTTATACTGCAATTATTGAAGATGTAATCAATGAAAAAGAGCTTGATTCTCTTATAATAAAAAAGGCTATGGGAGAAATTGAATTGGAAGACAATATAGAAAAAGACAATTATCCAACATCATCTGATATTTGGCAAGAAAATCTCGAAATTTTTGGAGGTCAACCAGACCAATTTGGTGATGTGTGGTAATTTATAAACTTATTAATTAGTAATTATGTTAGAACATTTTGGAGTCAAAAATTTTAAAGTTTTTTCAGACCTACAAGAACTGGATTTAAGGCCACTTACTTTTTTGGTGGGAACAAATAGTTCAGGAAAATCATCATTTACAAGTTCTCTAAGATTATTCCAAGAGAACAAGGATAATGTCTTATCAACAAGCGATTTTAGCTCGAAGAAAGAATTTAAGAATATATCATTAAATTTCAGTACTGTTTCTTCGATCATGGGTAGTTTTAAAAGCATAATTAATAAGAATGATTTAAAGAAAAAGTTAATATTTCGCCTACCTGTTGAGTGGTTGAGCTTACCAAAGAGTGTATACATTGAGCTTACGTTTATTTATGATGCAGATTCGAAATTTGAAGATGCCCTTTTGGAAAAAATAGAAGCATTTGACGGAAATATTTCTATATATGTGGTTGAACTTACTGATCCTAAAGTCTACGTATTAACCAATGGAGGTATAACTGAAGAGGAAAATGAAGCTATGAAAGCTCCTGTATTTAATGCTCAACTAAATATTTCAAAAATAAAAGAAATAATATTTTCAAAAATAAAAGAAGATATTGACAGTTTAAATAAACATAAAGAAGCTGCTGATTTATATCAAATTTTTATTCAAGAATTAAATGGAAAAGACCAGTTTAACTTTTTTGAAAATTACAAAAATAACCAATCAGTTGCATATTCTTTACTTGGCACAAAAGCATTAGAGTTGTGGAGAACGATTGAAGAATATGAAAATTACATCTCTATTAGATACGATAAATACCCCGATAATTTAAACAGCCCCCTATTTCTTCATCCTGAGTTATTTGATTTTTCGTATGGTGAAGGTGATTATAATTTGATGTGTTTCGTTAATGGTGAATTATTAAGCAATTCAGGAAACGAACATTCTCAATTGATTGCTAAATACTCCAGAACAGATTTGCTTTTGAATTATTGTAATGAAATAGCTTCGTCGTTTGCAAACGACGAATTATTAAGATTTGAAAGTAACTATTTTCGAAAAATCAGTCAACATAATTACCTTTTTAGAGAGCCAATAGATTATCCAGGCTTTGATATTGAGATAGGTAATGAGTTAGTGGATGCGTTTAATAGTTTTTTTGGGACTAGTTATGATAAATACTCAATATCTAATAATACTGGAAACATGGATATATTCAACTTATATGTAACTAAATTATCGTCTTCTTTTGAAACACTTAAAAAGGAATTGTCATTTCATTTTATCCCATCTATTAGGTCAAATAATTCTAGAACATTTGAAAGGAACGGAAATTCTTATTTCGAGAAAATCATTAAAGATTATAATATTGGAGATATTAGTGATAAGAAAAAACAATTCTTCACTAAATGGCTTAAGGAATTTGGAATTGCTAAAGGTGTTGATTTTAAATTAATAGGAACTTCAGGCCTAATAGAATTAGAGCTTATTGAAGAAAACGGAAATTATAAAAATTTATTAGATGTAGGATATGGTTTTTCTCAATTATTGCCACTTCTAATGAAAGTTAGTTTATTAGGTAATGATGAGCAATTTGTAATTGAAGAACCAGAAACTAATCTTCACCCTGCATTGCAGTCCAAATTAGCAGATTTTTTCGTTGATGCGCAAAAAGAATTTAAATATCAATTCATCATTGAAACACATTCGGAATACCTTATACGAAAGATACAAAGTTCAGTATCAAAAGGTGTTTGCAGTAGTTCTGATATCTCCATATACTATTTTACACATCCCGATGAAACTATGATTGGGGGTGAGCAAGTAAAAAAAATACGAATTGCAGAGAATGGGCTACTTTTAGATGATTTTGGGGAAGGTTTTTTTGATGAGGCAGATAAAATTGCAATGAATCTGTTTCAATTAACCAAAGGACAATACAACTAGCAATGGAAAAAGTAAAACTCAATCTTTACATTTCAGTTGACGATTTATTGGAAATAGTATTGTTAACTCCTAAAGATTCCTTCAATGATATGCTTTTGAAGGCTAAAACTGGAGAAGAAATCTATTTATATTCAGAATTCGTAGAATTAGTACTCAATAGATCAAAATTGCATCTTGACTGCATAGATAAATTTGAGGAAAAAGCTAGTAATCCTTTATTTAAACAATTACTAAAAAAACATACTGGGAGTAGTTTCAAATTAAATTTTGAGGATTATCAGTATTTGGATGATGTAGATTATTCAGAAGTATGTGAACCCAATATAATTCAATTTAAGGATAATGCTATAATAAATGAAAATAGAGGGTACTTCACCTGTAGTAAAGCTAACTGGAATGATAAGTTCCCAAAACTACTAAAACATACCAATATCTTCATTAATGATAAAGCTTTGAATGTCTGGAATGAATTTAAGAATACTAAATTACCATCAAATAGTTTGATAATTACAGATCATTATATTTTAGATAAGAAAAATGATGTCAAGAATAATTTGGAAGCTATGGTGGATGCTATATTACCATCTCATTTAAATACTTCATATCATATTTCAATAATTACTTTAGATGACGATAGTCTAAATGTACCAGCCTATTTCCAGAAGCGATTAGAAAAATTAACTGCATTACGAGATTACACCATCAAGATAAATGTTTATTTAGTTAAAAAAAACAAAGTCCATGATAGGACAATATTATCAAATTATTGGATAGCAGAATCGGGGCATGGGTTTGATTATTATAATGAAAAAGGGAGTATTAAAGGAAACCATAATACCAAATTATCAATTTCAGGTATAAACAGTGTTAATTATGTTTATTATGAGCATATAAGACTTCAAATGAAATCTATTATTAAAGATTTAGAACCTGTTTGTACTTTAAATGGAAGCTTTAAAAATAGGCTACTTTATTAATTCCAGAGTTCTGTCGCATTAATTCAAATCATCATAAAAATCAAATTGAATAAATATTATAAAAGCTTGGCCTTTGATTATTCCATCTGACTCTTTCTAATGATGTTGTTGGTTTTATTCCTGCTAGTTTCTTTGGACTGAATCCTCTATTCTTCGCTTAGGGAACATAAGATTTATAATATCTCCAAGCTTATCGAAGCTCGATATAAATTGTGGCCCTTGCCTCCTTCCCTTGACATAGATTTCATCCATCCTCTAACTATTATTGACCTTCCGTATCCTCCCATTCATATTTGTTTCAATCAAAGGATTAAACTTAAAAACTCATCATTGAATAGTAGAGCTTAACCTTTATCCCTCTTATTGATAACAATTCCTCTACATCTCTATAAATAATGTGATTCTTAATTTGAAATATACTTCTTGAAGGATGATAATTATGGAATATCGATGGTGCTTGAAACATTAATTATGATTTTATCTGTGTATAAAAGTCCAAATTAATTTGCCTTTGACTAATTAATGCGAATAGAACCAAAACCAGAAATAATAATTTGATTCTTTATTCTGGATATACCGGCGTTATTGTGCCAGTCATACCAACGTTATTGTGCCAGTGTGAACAGCTATAATTTCTAGGCTAAATTTACACATTAA